>NZ_JBSQBN010000043.1:0-33268 GCF_053850585.1 Shewanella sp. A22 | reverse complement strand
AGTCGACCAAGATAAGCATTGTTGGAAAACAAAAGCGATGCATGATGAATCCATCGATGCTTGAAGCAGTATTAAAGGCTGGATTGAGTAGTTCGGTTAAAAATCAAACACTCATGCGGTAGCCCTGCATCACTTACTATATTCACTCACAAAATAACTTAAGACTCTGGCAGCACTTAGAACAAGTGGTCCGCATTAACGACACGACTTATGAGTTGGTTAATCTATCTAGCCAATACGACTCTGAAAATGCTTTTTTAAACGCGCTATTACACAAGGCTGTCAACGCTATAGATGATGCAGAAATGGGCAGTATTATGCTAGTTGATAAACATACCCATAAACTGCATTTTGAATCGGTTGTCGGATTAAATATAGATGCCTTACAAAAAATAAAATTCATCTTAGATGAAACATTCCAGTTTAGATTGACCCAAGGTCGATGCGATAAAGCGGTTTTGATTAACAACATGAAAAACATTAATGCCAAGAGTACCCTCACTGACGAAGATCAACATGCATTATTGCATGCTTCAATAAAACCCATTTGCTCAACGCTATCGAGCCCAATCCGCATTGATGGCGAACTTTATGGAATGATGAACTTAGACAGTAGTAAAATGGAAGCTTTTGGTGATTATGATATTAATTTGCTTAATATTCTAACTTCAGAAGCAGCTAACGCGATTTCGTTGTATCAAAAGTCGAAAAAAATTGAAATCATGGCAAACTATGATGGCTTAACTGATCTATATAATCGTAAAAAGTTTGATGAAATTGCTCTGCAATGGCAGCACAAACCAACGTTAGCCAGCTATATCATTATTTTAGATATGGATAATTTAAAGCCGTTAAATGATTTGCATGGACATCAAGCTGGTGATGATGCATTAAAGACCTTTGCACAATCACTAAAGTCACTTTGGCACCCTCATTTTTTGGTTTCACGCTATGGTGGTGACGAGTTTGTCGCATTATGTAGTGGAACAGAAGATGGCTTGCACCAGCAAATAGCGCAAATTCAAAGCGACCTAGCTCAGTTAACCCCACCAATTAGGTTTAGCTATGGCATTGCACAATATCAACAGGATTGGTCAAGCGCGTTTAAACAAGCTGATAATAATATGTATCATCAAAAACGGCTTAAAAAGTAGTTTTAAACAATGTGTAAAATGTCGTTATATCAGGCCAATGTAATATCACCAGAATCATTAAAGTCTTCGTGCTCGATAAGCTCTTCGGCTTTATCTTCTATATCAAAGCGACATTGTTCGAATAAACTTTCTACGTTACTTTCATTCACCACTTGTTTATTGCAAAACTCACTGATAATTGAAAAACTAGCATAACAGTTTATATTGATACCTTGCTGCTGAGCTATAAACTTAACTTGATTTGTCTCGATGTAAAACTGGTCGGTAAATATCACGCTTTGATTCATTTATCTGCAACCTTATGAGCTAAAGATTCACGCAGCTTTCGCATAACCGAACCCGTATCAGGTGTAACCCCACGCCATAAACTAAAACTTTTAGCCGCTTGACCAACCAACATCCCTAAACCATCAGCAGTTTTACGCGCATTTTGCGCTTGAGCCCATTGATTAAAAACTGTGGTTTGTTGGCTATAAGTCATGTCGTAACAATCTGTTGTTTCATCGACGATAACGCTAGGCAAGGCAATTAATTCTCCAGATAGACCAGCTGAAGTTGAGTTAATAACTAAATCAAATGGCGATATTAGCTCTTCAATGGGTTTAGCAAAAAAGTTACCGTACTCATTGAATAAGGTTTGAAGTTGCTCTGCTTTTTCGTGAGTCCGATTACAGATAATCAACTGAGCCACATTGTGCTGTAATATAGGTAAAATACAGCCTCTTGCCGCGCCACCAGCACCCACCAATAACACTCGCTTACCGTTTAATGAACCAAACAGCATTTCTAGGTCATTCACCAAGCCAACACCATCGGTATTGTCACCGCCAATTTTACCATCGGGTAGATTGAATAAGGTATTCACAGCACCCGCTAGTTGAGCCATTTCACTCAGTTCGTCACACATAGCATATGCTTGTTCTTTAAACGGCGCTGTAACATTGGCACCTTTACCACCCTCAGCAAAGAATGTCGTTAACGAAGAGCCAAATTGATCGACAGGCGCGAGAATAGCTTCATAGCTTAAGTCTTGTTGAGTTTGCTTGGCAAACTCAGTATGTATAAATGGTGACTTACTTTGCGCTATTGGATTCCCAAATACAGCATACTTATCTGTCATTCGCTTTGTCTCTTCATTAACGATTTAGGAAACATCCCACGTAAATAGTGAAATGTTATCGACTATATGCTTCAGGCATTGCTGTTTTTTGTAAATAGCGGTCACGGAGCTTGTCTTGACGACTGTCAGTGCTTTGCTCCTCTCCAGCAATCCACATCTTTTGTACTTTACTGCTGAACTCGAAAGGGTCACCGCTCCATAACACTATGTCTGCAGGCTTACCGACCGCAATTCGCCCGGAGTCTAAATGGAAAATATCAGCCACATTCGCTGTCACAGAAGCCAGAGCATCTTCATAGTTCATCCCGTTAGCAACCGCATTTCCGGCACTAAAACGTAGAGCGTAAATACCATGGCTATCACCCGGTAAAGCAATGGCTACTTTAACACCTGCTTTTGCTAGTTTACCTGCATTTTCGAGTGAATTATGCAACGAATCAAAACTTTCTGGCAGGTTACGCATGCTATCAATAACCACAGGGATGTTAGCTTGCACGAGCTTATCTGCCACTAAAATAGCATCGGCGGCATTGACCAAAATAAGCTCTATACCTAAATCTTGTTTGATTTTAACTAAATGCAAAATATCACTGGCACGGTCGACGTCGACAATTAATGGCTCTTCACCCGCGAGTACCGTGTGAATAATATCATCTTCACGACTTGATATTTCACTATCATCGTCAGCTGCTTTTTTCGCTTTACTCTTTTCAGACTGCGCTTTTTTAGCATCTTCAAGTTTATGGATTAATTGCTGCATTCCTGCAGCACGCGAGCCTTCTTCTTTCGCACCTAATGCAACAACTAATCCGGTGTTAACAGTCAGTATACTGTCCCAATCACCACTTAAATCTACAGTAAATGTTTGTCCGGCAAAAATGCCTTCGCCACCACTAGATGACACCACATTGCGAGTAATCCCGCCTTTGCGAGCAAATGGCACTGTAGATGCCTTAGGGTTGTAAGCTAAACTAGGATCAAAAATGACATCGGCTTCTTTTTCGTAAGCATCTCGTGAAGAAGATACAGCGCCAATTTCTACTAACCCTAAATCATTCATACTCGCGATAAAGCCTGGAGTTAATATTGCCCCTTTAGCATCTATCACGGTATCGGCTGTCGGTGATGCCGGATTAATGGCCACAATAGTGCCGTCTTCAATCACAACTGTAGCATCTGTTAGTACGCCTTGTTCTGTGGCGGTATGCACTGTGGCATGGATAATTGCTATGCTTGCAGCTTGAACCACACAACTCAATGCTAGGCCAACCGATAAACTTAAAGCAAGTGCTGATTTTTTAAATAATGTCATTGTCTTGCTCCTTATTGTTGACCTAACATAAAGTCACTTTGTGCCTGATAAGCTGGGTCTTGACGGTCATACACTTTTGCACCATCAATAAATACTTGCTCAGCTTGGGCGTATACGCTAAACGGGTTAGCACTCCATAAAACTACATCCGCATTTTTACCCTTTTCGAGTGAACCGGTCTTATCGCTAATACCCAATGATTTGGCGGCGTTAGCCGTAATCCAGCCAATCACGTGTTCAACCTTTAAGTCAAAACCGTTAGCATTCGCGTTATTCATGATTTTCGCGGTTTCTTGATTAAGGCGCTGAATAGTTACACCTGAGTCAGAATGCACGACAGCACAAGAATTTTTAACGGCATCGACCATGGCAACATTTTCAAGCACCATGTCATAAGCTTCCAACTTAAAGCCCCACCAATCTGGCCACATTGCTGCGCAGTTACCATTTTTTGCCAGTAGATCGGCAATTTTATAAGCTTCTACAGCATGATGGAATGTACCAGCGTGATAACCGAACTCCTTGCCTAAGTCGATCATCATTGCCATCTCTTCAGCTTTATAACAATGATTATGAATAAGGATGTCACCTTCAAGAACGCCTTTTAATGTGTCTTTCATCAAGTCGCGCTCAGGTGCAACGGGGTTCTTACCTGCAGCGTAGTCTGCATTATATTTATCCCAAGCACGTTTGTATTCTATGGCTTGAATAAACGCTGTGCGGTAGCCCGCCATATTACCCATACGTGTCATAGGTAATTCGTTACGGCTACCATATAAAGATTTAGGGTTTTCACCACAAGCCATTTTTAATCCATATGGCGCGGCAGGAAATTTCATCGCTTGCATGGTCGTCGCGGGAACATTCTTGAGCGTGACTCCACGACCACCAATTAGGTTAGCTGAGCCAGGTAAAATCTGTAGCGTGGTGATACCACCTTCTCGGGCACGATTAAACCCAGGATCTTGCGGCCATACACTATGCTCAGCCCATACCTCAGCAGTTACTGGGTTGGTCATTTCATTGCCGTCATTGTGTGACTCGGCATTCGGGCTTGGATAAACCCCTAAGTGTGAATGCACATCAATGATACCTGGGGTAATCCATTTGCCTTTAGCGTCGACAACGACTGCACCTTCAGCGGAAAGCTGTTGACCCACAGCACTAATTTTGCCGTCTTTTATCAATACATCGGCATTATCAATACGTTCACCAGTACCGGTTAATACAATGGCGTTCTTCAGTAATGTGGTTGAATTAGGCAATATTTGATAAGTGCTTGGATACGGATTGGTATTAATGGTCACTTTTGGGTCTTGCTGTTCTGTTGGGCTACAACCTGCAATTGCTGTTGATAGGGCCACAGCAATCAAAGAAGGCATTAACTTTGCCATTGGGATCTCCTGTCTTATTTTGCGACCAATCTAACCAAGTTAACTATTGAAATACAGCCTAATCGTTAAAAAATTGGTATCAAAACGTTAACAATAAAATAATCCTGTCATGACATCGATTTCGATATAATAACGCAGACATTCTTAAACACTGATAATATGAACTGGTTACGTAAACTATTCACTAAGCCGCAAAACATTGATGACAGAGACACAAAACAGTCAAATGCCTACGAGCTTATTGGTGGCGATAAGGTGATCCGCGCGATTGCCCATGACTTTTATCAACAAATGCAAATGCGCACCGAAACCCAAACATTACTAGCGATACACAGCTCGCCAATACAAAAGTCTGAACAAAAACTGTATGAGTTTTTAAGTGGTTGGCTAGGCGGTCCACAACTGTATCAACAAAAATATGGTCATCCTGCTTTACGCGCTAGACACATGTCTGTTGCAATTGATGAGTCAATGCGAGATCAATGGTTGCTCTGTATGCGTACCGCCATTCAAAAAAATATAAAAAAGCCTGAACATCAGCAAGTGATTATTCAGGCTATTTCTACACTAGCAGACAATATGCGTAATCGTTAGACCACAGCTAACCAATCTTGTGGCTTTAAGTAGATGTCATACAGCTCTGCTTCTGCCGTCCCTTCTTCTGGGGTGAATGCATATTCCCAACGGACCAATGGCGGCATCGACATTAAGATAGATTCAGTGCGGCCACCCGTTTGTAAACCAAACAAGGTGCCACGGTCATAAACTAGATTAAACTCAACATAGCGGCCACGACGATAAAGTTGGAACTGGCGTTCATCATCGCCATATTCTAACGCTTTGTTGCGTTCGACTATCGGTGCATAAGCTTCAATAAAGCCGTTACCTACTGCTTGCATAAATTCAAAGCTTCGTTCAAACCCTGGCTCGTTAAGATCATCAAAAAACAATCCACCGACACCACGAGTTTCATTACGATGTGGTAAATAAAAGTATTCATCACACCATTTTTTATATTTGGGATAAACGTCTTCACCAAATGGATCGCAAATATCTTTAGCCGTTTGGTGCCAGCTAACCACATCTTCTTTGAAAGGATAATAAGGCGTTAAATCAAATCCGCCACCAAACCACCATACCGGATCTGCACCTTCTTTACGGGCAATAAAAAAGCGCACATTAGCATGAGTTGTCGGAATAAACGGATTATTAGGATGGATAACTAACGACACTCCCATGGCTTCAAAACTGCGACCAGCTAATTCTGGACGATGTGCAGTAGCAGATGCAGGCATAGCAGCCCCCATAACATGTGAGAAGTTAACACCTGCTTGTTCAAATACTTGGCCTTGAGTTAACACTCGACTCGTACCGCCACCACCCTCTTCTCGTTCCCACGAATCTGCTTTAAACGTCGCTTTACCGTCGAGCAATGCTAAACGCTGACAAATATTTTGCTGTAATCCCAACAAGAAAGATTTTACTTGTTGGGCGTCCGGCACATGTGAAGGGGTGTTTGACATAATATTAGCTTCCATTACGAAGAATTTGACCACTGCGAGCATCGATAATAGTTGATGGCTGACGTTGTTCGCCAAGCTGACCTAAAATCAACGCATCAATTTTATCGCTAAAACCAGTGATGATATGTTGCGCATCGACTACGGGTAACTCACCAGCTAAATTGGCACTTGTCGATACTAAGGGTTTATTGAGGGTATTGCATAATTCACGCACAACTGGGTGAGCAGATACGCGAACGGCAATTGAATCAAACTCGCCGCATAATAGTTTTGATACGTGCGACTGAATTGGCATAACAAATGTAAATGGTCCGGGCCATTTTGATTGAGCAAACTGCAACTGTTGCGCCGTTAATTGAGTAATATCAAGATAAGGTAATAATTGCTCAAATGAACTGGCCACCAAAATTAATCCTTTTTGCCAAGGACGTTGTTTCACCGCCAACAGTTTTTCAATAGCATCGTCATTATCAGGATCACACCCTAAACCAAACACCGCTTCTGTTGGGTAAGCTATCAGCCCACCTTGTTCTATGGTTGTGGAGACAGCTGATGGCTGCAGTTGCAACATTGTATTTCCTTTCATCACATACATGGTAAAAACTATAAAGCACGCTTATATTTGCAGGATTTTTGCGGACACTCAACTCGGCTACCGGCTGCACCTTTGCGCTCAACTAACATTCCAAAGTCGCAATCTGGGCAGGTTTCATTATAAGGAGGATAGTTTACGATAAATTTGCATTTTGGATAGGCGCTACAAGCAAAAAAAGTCTTACCATACCGACTTGTTCGAGACTCCATATGGCCTTTGGTACACACTGGACAAGTAATTTGCTCAGTTTGAGTAACATGGTCATGCTTTTCAATATGGGTACATTCAGGGTAATGAGTACAACCGATAAAAATACCAAACCGGCCTGATTTAACAGCCAATTCATTACCACATTTAGGGCATTCAGAACCGCTAATAACTTGGCTGTCTATCGACTCATGTTGTATTAACGGTCGAGTATAGTCGCAAGTAGGGTAATTATTACATCCCACAAAACAGCCATGCTTACTGTGTTTAACCGACAGCTCTGAGCCACACACAGGACAAAGCTCAAACGCTTTCTCCAATGCATGCTCGTGAACAGTAAACAACTGCGGATCAATTTTCGACATGGTGCTCTCTGTGAATAATATTTTATAGGTCTAAAAAAGGAGGCAAAGCCTCCTTTCTGTTATGAGTGTAAGCGCCCTTCTGGCTGCTCGAAGATTAAATCTTCCATTTGCTCATAAGCTGACTCATTTCCAGGCACGTTAAATAGTACCATTAATACTACCCATTTTAGATCTTCCAAAACTAACGTTGGCTCATCTAACTCCATGACACGGTCAATAACCATCTCACGAGTCTCAACGCTAAGAACTTGAATCTGCTCTAAAAACAATAGAAAACCACGACATTCAACATCTAACTTGGCCATTTCCGCTTTAGTATAAATACGGAATGAATGTTGCGCATGATTGCACAAATATGGTTTATCGCTTTCTTGTAGGTCGGCAAGATGCTCTAACCAAGAAAGTGCTTTTATAATATCTACTTGATGAAACCCAGCTCGAGTTAACTCTTTAGTGAGCTCATCTTCGTCAACTAATAGTTCAACCTCACTATGAACATAGTTTTCAAATAAATACATGAGGATATCAAACATGGCTAACTCCTCTTTAGTCTGACGTAACCACCGGGCACAGCTGCAACCCACCCTTGTAATTCAAGTTCAAGCATTTGTATTAACACCAGATCAATCGGCTTCCCACTATCCTCAACCACCGCATCTACAGCAGTAGTTTCATATCCTACACTAGCTAAGAGCGGAGGAAATGGCAAATTACAAATATCATTATCCTGTATATGGTGCCGTTGATGCAATTGTTCAAGGTGATAATTAGATAAACTACCTAACTCTTCTATTATATCGGCAGCAGACTCAACAAGTTTTGCACCATTTTTAATTAAATCATGACAACCTTGGCTATAACCGCCTAACACAGAACCAGGCACCGCAAATACTTCACGATTTTGCTCCATTGCTAAGCGAGCACTAATTAACGAGCCACTTTTACGACCAGCCTCAACCACCACCGCACCTAAACTTAAACCACTTACAATACGATTTCGCCGAGGAAAGTTGCCCGCAAAAGGCCCTATGGTTGGCCAATACTCACTAATAACACAACCGGTGTTAATAATATCATGATATAGATTTTGATGACGCTTTGGATAAATACATTCAACCCCGGTTCCCAACACTGCCATAGTGGTTCCACAGGCCGCTAATGTTGCTTTATGAGCCGCTCCATCAATACCAGTCGCCATTCCACTGGTAATAGCAAAGCCTTGACTCGATAAATGATATGCAAGATCGGCAGCCATATCTAAACCACCTCGAGAAGCGTTACGACTCCCCACAATAGCGATGCTCGGCAACATAAGAGAGGCTATAGAGCCTTTTACAAATAACACCAGCGGAGGGTCGGTAATTTGCACTAATAATGGAGGATAAAGAGGGTCTGACTGAGTCAAAATATAATGATGGGGTTGTGAATCAAGCCATGCCAGAGCTTGATCAACTTTATGATAGTCGATATGACATTTAGCCAACAGGCTCGCCGATAAAGGCAATGCCTGCGGTTCAAACTCTAGACGTTGACGTATTTCTTCAATGTCCATTTGAGTTAATAATTGTTGAATCCGAGCGGGTCCTAGCCCGGATACTGCACAAACAACTAGCCAGTCGACCAGTTTATCTGAAATTATTCACCTTTAATGGTTAAGGGGTCAGGTTTAATTAATTTATCACCAACCCGAACAGGGCGTTCACTAAACATAATCAAACCTAAACTGGTTTTATCGAATACTTTAAAGACCATTACATTGCCATGAAAAACATCAGGCATTTTATGCACAACATCTTCTGAAAACTGTGCAAGGGCTTTATCGTAAGATGAGCGATCAAGGGGGCGAACAGGATTACCATCGTTATCAATGATAATATTTTCACCATCACGAAACATGGAAAAAACATCTCCAGTTTCTACACCATCATTAACGCCACGATCTAAGTATACAACATCAAGTTTTCCCGCTTCACGTATATTGCCAATAGTGCCAACTATTGACGCTGGAGCACTTAAATCTGCCGTTTTTGGAATAAAATAAGCAGACATTAGTGCTTCATCTTCAACAGGCGTAACATGATAACCGCCTTTGGTTTCACGCAGGCTACTCAGTAATTCAACTTTTGATGCAACTCCAGACTCAATAACGCGGCCAGTTGATGCTAAAATAATTTCTTGGCCCAATAATTCAGTACCATCGGCAGAGAAAAACTCACGCCCAGTTTGATATATTGCTACTTTCAGGCCTTGTTCAAGCTGCTCATTAACATATACAACATCTCGAACTACATGATGAATAGATGGACTCTCGCCACTCATAATTATGGGTAACCCCAATAGCCAAGCAGGGTCAACCACTCTATTCTGCACTAAATAAGGTCTTATCAACGAAAGATCAACAGCAGGAATGGGACCGTCTTTGGATATGTGGCGCCCTTCTGGGCTCTTTTTAATGTGTTGTTTAACCACTAAACGGGGCTCACCATCAACAAATGTTAATGTCAGTCTATCGCCGGGGTAAATAAGATGCGGATTGGCAACTTGTGGATTAAATCCCCACAATAGAGGCCATCGCCACGGATTATTTAAAAAATAACCCGAAATATCCCATAACGTATCGCCTTTTTTAACAATATACGTTTCGGGGTGTCCAGGCTTAAGACTCAGTGTATCCGCATTAGCCCAAGAAAAATTTAAACATAAAAAAGCAAGTAAGAGTAAGCGTTTCATGGTGAGATCCATGTTGTTTAGCTCTTTATTAGAGCTTTTTACTGTTATTGATAGGCTGTAAGGATTAAAATTACCCTAACCGCACTTGCCAGTATAGCTTTCTGGCTGAAATTTGACAGACTTGTTAAGAGTTTATATATGCCATTACTTAATGTTTTACGATTTCCTGATGAGCGTTTACGTACTATCGCTCAACCTGTAACGGATTTTGGTCCACAGTTACAGACACAAATAGATAATATGCTCGAAACAATGTATCTAGAAAAAGGGATTGGTCTTGCGGCTACGCAAGTCGATTTCCATCAACAGCTTATCGTGATGGATCTACAAGATGAAGTTGAACGCCCAACCGTTTTTATAAATCCTCAAATAATCACCAGCAGTGGCGACTTTTCAAATGAAGAAGGTTGTCTCTCAGTTCCCGGTATTTACGCTAAAGTCGACCGTGCAGAATTTGTCACCTTAAAAGCTTTAGACCGCCATGGAAATGAATTTACCGTTGAAGCTGATGAATTATTTGCCATTTGTATTCAACATGAAATAGATCACCTTAACGGTAAACTTTTTGTTGATTACTTATCACCATTAAAACGTCAACGCATCAAAACTAAGCTAGAAAAAGAAGCACGTTTAGTTGCTAAAGAAGCATAGGAAAAAATTTGAAACCGTTAAAAATTATCTTTGCCGGTACTCCGGATTTTGCCGCCAGACATTTGCAGGCGCTTATAAGCTCTGAACATGACGTTATTGCCGTTTACACCCAGCCTGACCGACCGGCAGGGCGAGGTAAAAAGCTGACAGCGAGCCCTGTTAAAGTTCTCGCCCAAGACCACAACATTACCGTATTTCAACCGGCTTCATTGCGTAACGAAAGCGCTCAAAAGGAATTAGCCAACCTTCAAGCCGACATTATGGTGGTGGTTGCATACGGATTGATTTTACCAAAGATAGTGCTAGATACTCCGCGTTTGGGTTGTATTAATGTACACGGTTCAATATTACCCCGCTGGCGTGGAGCAGCGCCTATCCAACGAGCCTTATGGGCTGGCGATGCCGAAACGGGGGTCACTATTATGCAAATGGATATAGGGTTAGATACTGGCGACATGCTGCTCAAAACCCACCTACCAATAGACGCGACAGATACCTCTGCTAGCCTTTATGAAAAGCTAGCAGAACAAGGACCAAAAGCCTTAGTGCAAGCGTTGTTAGGATTAAGTGATGGTAGCCTAAAAGCGCAGAAGCAAGACGAAACACTGGCTAACTACGCAGAAAAGTTATCCAAAGAAGAAGCTCGTCTAGACTGGCATAAAAGTGCTAAACAACTATGGCAAGAAATTCGCGCCTTCAACCCATGGCCTGTGAGCTACTTTGAGCACCAGCAAAGTATGATTAAGGTATGGCAAGCGGACTACAGTGCAGAACACTGCTCACAAGCACCAGGGACCATTATTACCGCAACCAAGCAAGGTATTGAAGTCGCAACCGCTGACGGCAAACTAATAATTCAAACTATGCAACTGCCCAACAAAAAGCCTCTTAATGTGGCTGATATTCTTAATGCTCGTGGTGATTGGTTTACCGCAGGTGTGTGTTTAAACCAAGAGGCTAACTAGCATGAATGTTCGCGCACTAGCAGCTAAAGCCATTTATGAAGTACTTGAAAAAGGCATTTCGTTATCGGTAGCCCTACCTGATCAACAACAACACCTAGAAAACGGCAAAGACAAAGCCTTACTGGCTGAGCTATGTTACGGCGTAATGCGTCAATTACCACAGCTAGACAAATGTGTAAGCGACTGCTTAACCAAACCATTCAAAGGTAAGCAACGCATATTACATCAATTGCTGATTGTAGGTTGTTACCAGCTCTACTTCACTCGCATTCCGGCACATGCCGCTATTTCAGAAACTGCAGAAGCATGCAGACAGTTGCGTTTTGATGGTTTGGTCAAAGTGGTCAATGGGGTCTTACGTAATATTCAGCGCCAAGATGCTGCATTAAATACCGACTCAGACACACTACGTTTTAATACACCAGCTTGGTTTATTAAGCGTTTACAGCAAGCGTATCCAGAGCGCTGGCAAGAGATTATTGAACAAAGCCACCAGCGGCCCCCCATGTGGCTGCGTAATAATCAGCAATCACAAACACGTGAGGTATATTTAGCTGCACTAGCCCAACACGACATTCTCGCCCAAGCAGGCCCAAGTCAAGACGCAATATTACTGGAAAGTGCCAAAGATGTTGCTGCATTACCTGACTTTATGGAAGGTGCAGCATCTGTGCAAGATGGCGCGGCGCAATGGGCTGCCACCTTACTAGCACCAGTGGCAGATGAACTTGTTTTAGATGCCTGCGCGGCACCAGGCGGAAAAAGTTGCCATTTACTAGAACTCGCTCCCAATATCAATTTAGTCGCAGTCGACTTCGATCAAAAACGCCTTGCTCGAGTACTGCAAAATCTGGACAGGCTGAATTTAAAAGCGCAACTTATTCATGGCGACGCAGCTGATATTCCATCATGGTGGCAAGGACAACAATTTGACCGGATACTACTTGATGCACCTTGCTCTGCCACGGGTGTAATTCGTCGTCATCCAGATATTAAATGGTTACGGAAAAACAGCGATATTGAAGAGTTAGCCAACTTACAAAAACATATATTAGATCATTGCTGGCAATGGCTTAAACCGGGTGGCACCTTATTATATGCAACCTGCTCTATATTACCGCAGGAAAACAGCCAACAAGTTGAACAGTTTCTAGCACGGACACCCGATGCACACTTGGTTCCGATAACACAACAAGTTCATCACAATGATATTGGTTGGCAAATTTTGCCAGGGCAAGACAATATGGACGGCTTTTATTACGCGCGCCTAGTTAAAGCAATTTAAGGATGTACCTCAAGCCATGAAAATTATTATTTTAGGTGCAGGTCAAGTTGGCGGCACATTAGCTGAAAACTTGGTCGGTGAAAATAACGACATCACACTTGTCGATAGCGATAGAACGCGATTAAGACTGTTGCAAGATAAATTTGATTTGCGTGTTGTTGTTGGCCATGGCGCACACCCAAGTGTATTAAAAGAAGCTGGTGCAGAAGATGCCGACATGCTCATCGCTGTAACCAATAGTGACGAGTGTAATATGTCTGCCTGCCAAATTGCTTACAGCTTATTTGGCACACCGACAAAAATTGCTCGTATTCGCTCTGAAGCCTATTTAGAGCTTCAAGATAAACTATTCATAAGCAGCGAAATAAAAACCAGCGATGCCAAGCCTCGTGGCGGTTTTATTATTGATGAATTAATTGCACCAGAGCAATTAGTGACCTCTTATATTCAAAGGCTTGTTGAGTACCCTGGGGCACTTCAAGTTCTTGAATTTGCAAAAGGTAAATTAAGCCTTGTTGCAGTCAAAGCATATTATGGTGGCCCGTTAGTGGGTAATGCATTGGCCACACTGCGTGAACATATGCCAAATATAGATACCCGCGTAGCCGCTATTTTTAGACAAGGCAGGCCCATTATGCCCCGCGGCACCACCATTATTGAAGCAGATGACGAAGTGTTTTTCGTCGCTGATAGCCGTCATATTCGTGCGGTAATGAGTGAAATGCAAAAGCTGGATAATTCTTATCGCAACATTATGATTGCTGGCGGCGGTAATATTGGTTTTGGTCTTGCGCAAAAACTACAGCGTACACATTCGGTTAAATTGATTGAGCACCGTCAAGAACGAGCTGAACTACTTTCAGAAAAACTGGAAAAAACCACTGTATTTTGTGGCGATGCCTCAGACCAAGAATTATTGATAGAAGAAAATATTGATCAAACCGATGTGTTTATTGCCGTCACTAACGACGACGAAGCTAATATTATGTCCGCACTACTTGCAAAACGTATGGGTGCTAAAAAAGTGATGGTGTTAATCCAACGTGAGGCCTACGTCGATATTGTTCAAGAAGCGAATATTGATATTGCCATCTCGCCGCAGCAAGCCACTATTTCGGCCTTATTAACGCATATTCGTCAAGGCGATATTTGCAATGTTTACTCACTTCGCCGTGGAGCAGCAGAAGCCATTGAAGCTATAGCCCATGGTGATTCAAGCACTTCAAAAGTCGTTGGAAAAAAAATTGGCGACATAAAACTGCCACCTGGCACCACAATAGGAGCCATTGTACGTAATGATGAAGTATTAATGGGCCATGATAAAACGGTTATCGAACAGGGTGACCACGTCATTTTATTTTTAGTGAATAAAAAGTTCATCGGTGATGTAGAAAAACTGTTCCAACCTAGTGCGTTTTTCTTTTAATTTCTTATGTTTAACGTCAAACAAATTATTTTTATCCTCGGTATCTTTCTATCGATATTAACAGGATTTATGTTAGTCCCAATGGCTTTTGCGCTATTTTATGGTGAAGAGACCATTGGTGACTTTATGGTTTCTGGTTTATTTACCGGCTTAATCGCCATTTTATGTATCCAAAATGGCCGTAATCACCATTTCAGCCTTAACATTCGCGATATGTTTTTACTCACCAGTATCACTTGGTTTGTGGTGAGTTTATTTGCAGCACTGCCCTTCACCCTTTATCACGGCATCAATTATACCGACGCCTTTTTTGAAACCATGTCAGGTATTACGACCACAGGCTCAACAGTACTATCCGGTTTAGACGCTATGGACCACAGTATTTTAGTTTGGCGTTCATTATTACAATGGCTTGGTGGTATTGGGTTTATTGTGATGGCTGTAGCAATCTTACCGTTTTTGAATGTTGGGGGGATGCGCTTATTTAGAACAGAGTCTTCTGACTGGAGTGATAAAACAACACCAAGAACCCAGCATATGGCCAAACACTTATTTATGATTTATGTTGCTTTAACATTGTTCTGTGCCTTGTCCTATCACCTTGCTGGTATGCATTGGTTTGAAGCAATAAATCATGCAATGACCACTTTATCAACAGGAGGTTACTCAACCTCAGACAGCTCAATGGCAGCCTTCTCTCACTCAGCACATTGGGTGGCTATCGTGTTTATGTTAGCAGGTGGATTACCGTTACTGATGTTTGTGCAAACCATACAACATCGCAGTTTACGCTTATGGAACGATCAACAGGTAAAAGGCTTTTTAAGCTTTGTATTTCTGGTGTCATTTTCATTGGCTTATTGGCTTTGGCAACACCAAAATATCGATTTTCTAGATGCATTGAGGTTAGCCAGCTTCAATGTTATTTCAGTTATCACCACTACAGGTTATGGGTTAACGGACTACCAATCTTGGGGCGCCGTCGCCAGTGTCGTATTTCTATTTTTAATGTTTGTCGGCAGTTGTTCAGGTTCTACATCAGGCGGGATAAAAATATTTCGCTTTCAAATAGCATTATCAATTATGCGTCAGCAAATTAAACAACAATTCCATCCCAATGGCGTGTTTAAAGAAAAGTACAATGGCCACCGTATTCGTAATGATATTGTCCGTTCAATCATGGCTTTTTTCATGTTAATGATCATTGTCATTTTAATACTGTCGATGACATTAGTATTGACCGGATTAGATCCAATGACGAGTTTTACGGGAGCGATAACTGCAGTAACCAACGTTGGTCCAGGCCTTGGTCCAATTATTGGTCCAGCTGGAAACTTTGCACCACTTCCAGATGTTGCTAAATGGGCATTGGCACTAGGGATGCTTCTAGGGCGATTAGAAATATTAACCGTTGCGGTATTATTTCACCCTAAATTTTGGCGTTTTTAATACCCTGAATTAGAAAAGATATTAAGACACAGCGGATTGAAAAAAACTGACTCAATCCGTTGAACTTTTAGCAGGACGATATTATTGACATTATGCAGGTTCAACTGCAGCTAATTTGGCAATATGATCAGCATAAACCTTCACATCTGCCCAATCAGTATAATCAATAATAGCCGTAGGATCAGTAGGGCCATCGGTCATTTTCATAATAAGGCGGATCATCAAACTGTCGTACCAAGGCCAAGAAGGATAATCCACTTTTCCAGCAATTATTTTCACATCTTGTGGTTTCCACTCCGACAAGGTTAAAAATTTTTGCAAGTATTTGTTATTCTCTGGAATACGTTTTTCTGGCTTACGAGCCACCACATTGACACAAAAAAAGCTATTAGGCTGGTGCGATAAATGCTGTTGATTTTCACGTACAAACTCAAATACAGATTTATGATAAGAGCCATATAAAACACAAGCTCCTAATGCAACAGCTTGATACTTAGACCACTCTATTGGCGTTTTATCTTGAAGGTTAACCACATCACAATGATCACCTCTAGATTGAATTTGCTCTGCAATAGCACGACTAATATGTGCCGTATGGCCACCTCGGGAATAATACAATACTAAAATATTGGCCATTTTGAATTCTCATTGCTTGATAATTGAGCCCAGTTTGGCAAAAAAAGCCTTTTTAAACCTCTGCAATGATCACAAATTAGAAATAGCTCATATATTTAATAGTTAAAATTGAGATCTCAATGATGCGGAAGTATGATGATACAGAAATAGAATACTATTCACACTAAACGAAATTATAAGTCATATATAAGGACACTCATGAAGCAAGATATCGATGTCGCAACGATGCTAAATAATGCAGAAACGGCAGCACAATGGTTAAAAGCCATTGCGAATCCTTACCGCTTAATGATTTTATGTTTATTGTTAGAACAAGAATTAAGTGTGACAGAATTAAATGAAACAGTGCCTTTAAGCCAATCTGCACTATCACAGCATTTAGCAGTATTGCGCACCCAAGATTTGGTCAACACGCGTAAGAGTTCACAAGTGGTTTATTACACGCTTAAGAACGAGCAAGTCAGTGACGTTATCTCGATTCTACATCGCCGCTATTGTGCATAAACAACATTGGCCTTTAGTCTTTAGTCACCGCCGCTAAGTAACAAATAGCGTATCCAATAAACGTCATTGGAAACGCTTGCCATCATGAGATTATTTTTGTGCGATTATCTGTTTGGCATAATCCTCTACTTTACGCCAATCGGTAAACTCGAACGTTCCCTTTGTATCAGTAGGCCCTTTGGTCATCCACATGATAAACCGGATCATAAACTTATCGATAAAACGATAACGAGGATAATCAATCTTGCCAGCAAATACCCCCAGCAATTGGGGCTTCCAAGTTGATAACACTAAAAACTTTTGCATATAAGGATTTGTGTCTGGAGTATTTTTTTCAGGCTTTCTTGCGACAACATTTACAGAAAAAAAACTGTTCAATTTTGTGTCGAGTATTGCTTGGTGACGCTCAACAAACTTGAACAACTCTGGTCGATGCTTGCCATATCGAATACTGGCACCAATAACCACTTTATCTGCGCTAGTTAAATCACCAGCCTGAGCCTCCGCAAGATTGACCACATTAACCAGCTCACCCTGCTCAACTAATATTTGCTTAATTTTCTGACAAATAGCCAGTGTCTGACCATCAACAGTTGAGTATAAAATAAGAGTATTTAACATTAGTTTTTCCAAAATGTTGGGGTGAATAACACCAATAAAGTGAACACTTCTAATCGACCAAACAACATTGCCATGACCAGTACCCACTTGGCGCCGTCCGAAACGCTCGCATAATTAGATGCCACATCACCCAAACCTGGACCTAAATTATTTAAACTTGCTGCAGTTGCACTAAATGCAGTAATGGCATCCATATCCATGGCCATTAAAATCACCATACACACCACAAATACTAAAGCGTAAGCAGAAAAGAAGCCCCATACTGCATCAATAACCCTATCAGGTAATGCTGTGGATCCAATCTTGATGGAATACATCGCTTTAGGATGAACAAGTCGTTTCATTTCACGCGACCCTTGCAACACCAATAGAATTAAGCGGATCACTTTCATGCCGCCGCCAGTTGAGCCAGCACAACCACCAATAAAGCTTGAAAAAATTAACAGAATAGGTAAAAACAACGGCCAAGAATGAAAACTTTCGGTACCAAATCCTGCCGTTGTTGAAATAGATACGACTTGAAAGAAGGCGTAATCGAGCGTTTTCTCTGGAGTGTCGTAAATGCCAGACTGATACAAGGTAGCAAAACAAATAGCGGTTAACACCAGTTGTACAGCAATAAGGCCCCTAAACTCAGCATCTTTTAAATACACCTTAACGTTAATACCACGACGAGTAAATGCGGCAAAATGTAAGCTAAAATTGACTGCGGCTATCAGCAAAAAAAACGCACAAATAACGTTAATTAATGGGCTCTGAAAGTAACCAATACTGGCATCATGAGTAGAAAACCCACCAATGGCAATGGTTGAAAATGAATGACAAATAGCATCAAAAACATCCATACCAGCAAAGTAAAATGCTAATGCACAGGCGGTTGTCAGTAAAAAATAAATGTACCACAACGCTTTGGCTGTTTCAGCTATTCGCGGGGTCACTTTAGTGTCTTTAACAGGCCCTGGCACCTCAGCTTTGTACAGTTGCATGCCACCGATCCCCAATAATGGCAAAATAGCTACTGCTAAAACGATAATGCCCATACCGCCCATCCACTGCAGTAAATGTCGGTAGAACAATATTGATTTAGGCAAATCATCTAACCCAACTATCACGGTCGCACCCGTGGTGGTTAGTGCCGAAAATGATTCAAAAAAACTGTCTGTCCAGCTTAAGTCGGGGTTGTTAGAAAAAATGAATGGTAACGCACCAATTGAACCCAAAACGGTCCAGAACAACACTACAATCAGAAAACCTTCGCGAGTTCGTAAATCACCTTTTTGATGTCTATTGGGATACCACAATAAAAAACCTAAAAAAATACTGACAGCAAAGGCCTGAATAAACGCTGTACCGCCACCATCTTTATATAAGATAGCCACTAATGCTGACGGCAGCATGGTGATTGAAAATAATCCCATTAGCAAACCGGTAATTCTTATAATTGTTTTATATTGCATTAAGGATTCTGTTTAAGTTGTATAGCGTCGAATTTAACATTTGAATGACATTTTGGCATAAGTTTGTCATAGCTCAAACTGTAAACTTTACTTGTAGCAGCCCCTGCGTCAGGGTCGCCAATGCTTGGTTAAAAGCTTGATGGTGCGATTTAGCCAGTTCGAAGTATATTTCAACATTGTCAGTAAACACTTTATCCAACACTTCGCCATCATGTTGAGCAACTAAATACTCAATATCCGTTAATAAAGCATAATGACACACTAGCTTGGCTGGATATCTTAGATGTTTCACCTGAGTTTGTATTTGCATTAGCCCTTGCTTAATACCCGAGGTATAAGCACGTACTAACCCACCAACACCCAGCTTTGTGCCTCCAAAATAACGCACCACAATAACACCAATTTCACCAATACTTGCACCTTGTAAGCACGCTAACATAGGTTTCCCCGCGCTACCTGACGGTTCACCGTCATCGCTAGCGCCGATATCAATTGTATTTTCTGGGCTACCAGCCACAAATGCATAGCAATAATGATTTGCTCCTGGATATTGCTGCCTTACGTCAGTAAGTACTAACTTCATATCATTGGGATGCGGACAATGAAATAACAAAGAGATAAAGCGGCTATGCTTTATCTCTTCTTCTATCAATATGTTAGCTTGTGGTATTAAATATGACTCAATCAACTAAGCCAAACTCTCTTGTCATGTTTTCAACTCGGTCTTGGTGCACAATAACGTTATCTTCAATGCGGATCCCGCCGAATGGACGCAACTCATCAACCGTAGTCCAATTAATCATTTGCTTAGCCGCCGCAGGTAACTGATGGAGTAAGGTATCAATAATATAAAGACCTGGCTCAATAGTCAGTACTTGATTGGGCGCCAGTACTCTTGTGCAGCGTAAAAACGGATGAGCTTCAGGCGCAGCAATATGGGTTCCTCGCTCATCATGAGAATATCCTCCCACATCATGAACTTGTAGCCCTAACATATGCCCTAATCCATGAGGGAAAAAAGCACTCGTTACGCCCTCGGAGACTAACTGTTCAGCACAGCCATTAGCCAAACCAAAATCAATTAATAATTGGCCAATATCATGATGTGTTGCAATGTGTAGGTCTACGTATTTAACACCTGGTTTCATTTGCTCAATAATCGCTAATTGCACTTTATCTAGTGCGACAATTAACTCATAAAAACGGTTTTTTTCAAATGAGTAAGTGCGCGTAATATCAGCAGCATAGCCATAATAACTAGCTCCAGCATCAATCAAAAACGATAGACGTTGCACAGGGTTTATATGTTCTAAAGCGGTATAATGTAAAATGGCAGCGTTTTGGTTTAATGCAATAATATTCCCGTAAGGGACTTCATTTTCACCTTGGCCTATTTCGAGTAAGTAGCGTTGCTGAATTTCAAATTCACTAGCACCATCATAAAATGCATTTTTGGCAGCTAAATGGCCTTTTACCGCAATCTGGTTAGCTCGGCGCATACATTCGAGTTCGTACTGAGTTTTATCAGCCCGATGATAATGTAGATAGTTCATCACAGCATCAGGATTACGAGACGTAAAGCCTAATACATCAGCCACATCTAGATGCTCACCAATATAGGCCCATGAAGTCAGATTCTTCGGCAAGAAATCTGCAATAAGATCAGGTTTAGTCAGCAACTGAATATTAAAATGTTCTGTCCAAAAAGCTTGAGGCACGTCATTCACTTTATGCCAAAAATCAACCGGACGATAAAACACTAAAGTAGGCTTATCTTGGCCGTTAGCAATAATCCAGCAATTGGGTGTATCTAAAATAGGTAACCAAGCTTTAAATTGCGGGTTCACCTTAAACGGATAGTTCAAATCATCTAAAAACTGCCGATGTGGTTGCCCCGAGTGAATCACTAAACCCGAAATATTTTCACGCAGACAAATTTCGCTAACCCGGCGATTTAATTCCGCCATGTGCGCATGATACAAATATGTTAGCTGATCCATTGACTATTCCTTTGCATGAGTTTTAACCCAATTAGTCTATCACAAACAGAAAAACTCCTCCCAAGATGATATAAAATTAAACGGCCGTTTAAATTGGGTGTTGTAATTTATCTCATTTCGTCGCACACTGAGAATCAATTGGTCAATAGATGGCCGAAACTGCTGTGATGCAAGCTTGATAACTGCACAGTAAATAAGATGTGGAAGTCGCTTTTAAGCAATAAGGAAGCAAGCAATGATCTACCAAAGCCCTACCATTCAGGTTGAGTTACTTGAAGATAATATTGCCAAACTGTGCTTTAACGCACAAGGTTCGGTAAACAAATTCGACAGAGAAACTTTAGCCTCACTTGATGCTGCATTAGATAGCATTAAACAAAACACCAATATTAAAGCGTTATTGCTGACATCGGCAAAAAGCACCTTTATCGTTGGCGCAGACATTACCGAATTCTTAAGTTTATTCAAGCAAGATGATGCAACATTGCTCGCTTGGGTTGAACAAGCTAACGCGGTATTTAACAAACTCGAAGACTTACCGTTTCCAACTGCATCGGCAGTTAACGGATTTGCTCTTGGTGGTGGTTGTGAAACTATTTTAGCAACTGACTTACGCGTTGCTGATACCAATGCCCGCATCGGATTACCAGAAACAAAATTAGGTATTATTCCTGGTTTTGGTGGCACAGTGCGTTTACCTCGAGTTATTGGTGCTGATAATGCACTAGAGTGGATAACCACGGGTAAAGAGCAACGCCCAGATGACGCCTTAAAAGTAGGTGCCATTGATGCCGTTGTTGCACCAGAAAACTTACAAGCTGCAGCCATTCAAATGTTGCACGATGCACTTAATGGTAGCCTTGATTGGCAAGCTCGTCGTACTAAAAAACAAGCACCATTACAATTAGCTAAACTTGAAGCTATGATGTCATTTGCTACAGCAAAAGGCATGGTATTCTCTGTTGCAGGTAAACACTATCCAGCGCCAATGGCCGTTGTGAGTGTTATAGAGCAAGCGGCTAGTTTTGGGCGTGATGACGCATTAAAAGTGGAAGCTCAGGCTTTCATTAAACTGGCTAAAACAGAGGTTGCCCAAGCGCTCATTGGTATCTTCTTAAATGATCAGTTTGTAAAAGGCAAAGCTAAAAAAGCCGGAAAACTCGCTAAAGATGTCAATCAAGCCGCTGTATTAGGTGCGGGGATTATGGGTGGCGGCATTGCTTACCAAAGCGCCAGTAAAGGCACCCCCATTGTGATGAAAGATATCGCTCAACCTGCGCTTGATTTAGGCTTAAATGAAGCCGCAAAAATCCTAACCGCGCAAGTTTCTCGCGGCCGCTCTACGCCAGCCAAAATGGCTAAAGTATTAAACAACATCACCCCGTCTTTAGATTATGCCGCCATCAAAGGTAGCGACATTGTAGTAGAAGCGGTTGTTGAACATCCAAAAGTGAAAGCCACTGTGCTAGCTGAAGTTGAACAATATGTATCTGAAGATGCCATTATTGCATCAAACACTTCAACTATCTCAATCAATTTATTAGCTAAAAGCCTTAAGAAACCTGAACGTTTCTGCGGTATGCACTTCTTTAATCCAGTGCACAAAATGCCATTAGTTGAAATTATCCGCGGTGAGCACAGCTCTGAAGAAACCATTGCCACTGTTGTAGCCTATGCGAGCAAAATGGGTAAAACCCCAATTGTAGTAAACGACTGCCCAGGCTTCTTCGTTAACCGCGTATTGTTCCCTTACTTTGCAGGCTTTAGCGGTCTACTCGCAGAAGGCGCTGATTTTGCTGCTGTCGATAAAGTAATGGAAAAACAGTTTGGCTGGCCAATGGGCCCGGCTTACTTACTTGACGTCGTTGGTTTAGATACTGGTCATCACGCGCAAGCAGTAATGGCAGAAGGCTTCCCTGACCGCATGGGTAAAAACGGCAAAGATGCTATTGATATAATGTTTGAAAACAAGCGTCTAGGTCAGAAAAACGCGAAAGGTTTCTATGCTTATTCTGTTGACCGTCGTGGTAAGCCGAAAAAAGACATTGATCCAACAAGCTACGAGTTATTAAGCGCTGAGTTCGGTGAATTAAAAGCATTCGAGTCAGATGACATCATCGCTCGTTGTATGATCCCGATGATCATCGAAACGGTTCGTTGTTTAGAAGAAGGCATTATTGCATCACCTGCTGAAGGCGATATGGGTCTAGTTTACGGTATTGGTTTCCCTCCATTCCGAGGCGGTGTATTCCGTTACTTAGACACCTTGGGTGTAGCAAACTTTGTAGCCCTAGCAGACAAATACGCACACCTTGGTGGCTTGTATCAAGTTACCGATGCGATGCGTGAACTAGCAGCCAACAACGGTAGTTACTACCAAGCCTAATCAGTGGGAAAGGAATTAAATCATGAAACAAGCTGTTATCGTAGACTGCATTCGTACCCCAATGGGCCGCTCGAAGGCTGGGGTATTTAGAAATGTACGTGCAGAAACATTGTCTGCAGAACTAATGAAAGCACTGATGGTGCGTAACCCACAATTAGACCCAAATGACATTGAAGATGTGATATGGGGATGTGTGCAGCAAACATTGGAACAAGGTTTCAATATTGCTCGTAATGCATCATTGTTAGCTGGTGTCCCTAAAACAGCAGGTGCAGTGACTGTAAACCGTTTATGTGGTTCGTCAATGGATGCCCTTCACCAAGCGGCTCGCGCCATTATGACAGGCCAAGGTGACACTTTCATTATTGGTGGTGTTGAACATATGGGTCACGTACCAATGAACCATGGAGTCGATTTTCACCCTGGTTTATCAAACCGCGTAGCCAAAGCATCTGGCATGATGGGCTTAACGGCTGAAATGCTAGGCAAAATGCACGGTATTACTCGTGAACAACAAGATGCATTTGCTGTACGTTCTCATCAACGTGCACATGCTGCAACTATCGAAGGTCGTTTCGCCAAAGAAATTTGGGGAATTGAAGGCCATGATGCAAATGGCGCATTAATTAAAGTGATGACAGATGAAGTTATTCGTCCAGAAACATCATTAGAATCACTTGCGGGTTTACGACCAGCCTTTGACCCTGCAAATGGAACTGTTACTGCGGGCACATCATCTGCATTATCAGACGGTGCTTCGGCAATGTTAGTGATGGAAGAATCTAAAGCTCGCGCTTTAGGTTTAACCATTCGTGCACGTATTCGCTCAATGGCAGTTGCTGGTTGTGATGCTGCAATTATGGGTTATGGTCCAGTACCTGCAACCAAAAAAGCATTAGCTCGTGCAGGTTTGTCTGTTGCCGATTTAGACCTTATCGAATTAAACGAAGCTTTCGCAGCACAGTCGTTGCCTTGTGTAAAAGATCTTGGTTTACAAGATGTTGTCGACGAAAAAATTAACCTTAACGGTGGTGCAATTGCATTAGGCCATCCATTAGGTTGTTCTGGCGCACGTATCTCGACAACACTGATTAACTTAATGGAAGAAAAAGATGCAACGCTTGGTCTTGCCACTATGTGCATCGGTTTAGGTCAAGGTATCGCAACTGTATTCGAACGCGTTTAATCGTTTCATACCAAGCAGATACTTTCAGTTATATAAAGTAAGTTGTAAAAACGAGCCAAATTGGCTCGTTTTTTTATTTTAAATTTTTCTATTTTGCCTAATGTTCCACGTGAAACATATTTCATGCAAAATAAAAAAGCTCAAAATAACATTATAAAGAACCAAACTTGGCAAGCTTAAATGACAAGAGTAACATTAGCGCTAATTTAATAAGTAAACATAGACAGTATTTCATGAACGACATTTATACCCAAGCACAACACCAACTCGATGCTCTTGGACTGCGTTGCCCGGAGCCAGTAATGATGATCCGCAAAACCGTTCGCAAAATGGCACAAGGTGAAACCTTATTAGTCATTGCTGATGATCCAGCTACAACTCGTGATATTCCGAGTTTCTGTGAATTTATGGATCACACGTTAATTGCAAGTGATACAAGCAAAACTCCATACCAATATTTGTTGAAAAAAGGGCTCTAATTAATGACCATCACATTGGAAGGTATCGCATACAAAACCGCAAAACGCGGCGAAATGAAGCCTATTTTTTGTGCCAAGGTAACTGAAGAGCGAGGTGTTGAAAAGGATGTTTTTGGTAAACCTGGAAAGCGTCAAGTGACCATAATGTCTCAACAACAGTGGGAAGTTGCCTGCCTGCAAATTAAGGCTGATTTAAACTGGTTAACACGGAGGGCTAATTTATTGATTAGTGGTCATGAATTTAGTGCTGAAGACGTTGGCAAAACAATTTCAATCGGAACAGAGCTTAAATTATTGATTACAGGCGAAACAGATCCATGTAAAAAAATGGAACAAGCTTATCCTGGTTTAGAACAAGCATTAACACCTCATTGGCGAGGTGGAGTGACCAGCCGAGTCATACAAACGGGATTAATACAACCAGATGATACTGTCACTATCGATTAGTAAAAGAGTCACTCATTTTCATTTAAGCCTTTCACATTATACTCAACTCCTAACATTCAATACCGAATAATCAGTTTTCGGCATCCATGTTAACGCTTGTCACCAATTGAAACAGATTTGTTGTATTCCTTATCGGTAAACTATGCGATAAAGGATCAATCCAAACAACTAATACAGTAAAATGAAATACCAATGGTCAAATTCTTTTATTTAAAATAAAGGAATTTAATGGGTATTAAACTTGATTAAATCCTCTGAAAACAAAAAGACAACGGATAATCTACTCTATGTTGACTCAAAAACTAACACCTCTTTATACCGCCATAGCACTCACGCTAGGCTTTTCCAACTTAACTTTTGCTGAAGATGAGATAGCCCAATGGCAGGTGAATGCTCCAGAAAATGCGCCATTAAGCAAAGTTGATATCAATGTTACTGAAGGGACATGGATGAATGTCAACGTATCACCAGATGGTAAATACATTGTATTCGATCTACTAGGCGACATTTACCAAATGCCAATCAGTGGTGGCGCAGCCAAGCCATTAGCACAAGGCATTGCTTGGCAAATGCAGCCCGTTTATAGCCCTGATGGTAAGTACATCGCATTTACCTCTGATGAGGATGGTGGCGATAATATTTGGATAATGAATGCCGATGGCACTAATCCACGCCCGGTTACCAATGAAACATTTAGACTATTGAATAGCCCTGCATGGAGTCCTGACTCACAATACTTAGTAGCACGTAAACATTTTACCGGCACTCGCAGTTTAGGTGCCGGTGAAGTGTGGATGTATCACGTCGCGGGCGGCGAAGGTGTTAAACTGACAGAGCGCCCTAACGAACAAAAAGATTTAGGTGAACCGGCGTACTCACCAGACGGTCGGTACATTTACTTTAGCCAAGATGCAACCCCAGGAAAAACCTTCCATTACTCAAAAGATTCAGTCAAAGGCATTTATAAAATTAAGCGTTATGACACCCAAACGGGTGACATTGAAGTATTGATTGAAGGCACCGGTGGTGCAATTAGACCAACACCAAGCCCTGATGGCAAAATGCTTGCTTACATTAAGCGCGATGGATTTCAGTCAACCCTCTATTCACTTAATTTAACATCAGGTGAACAAACCAAGCTATATGGCAAGCTTGATCGTGATATGCAAGAAACATGGGCAATTCATGGTGTTTACCCAACAATGTCTTGGACTAAAGACAATAAACACATCGTATTTTGGGCTAACGGTAAAATTAATAAACTCGATGTCGACAGTAAAAAAGTATCTAACATTCCATTTAGTGTTACATCTCAAAGAGATATTCAGCCATCAGTCCGCTTTACACAAAACTTAGACCAAGATGAATTTAATGTCAAAATGCTGCGTATGGCACAAGTGTCACCTGACGGCGAAAAAGTGATATTTGAAGCCTTAGGTAAAATTTGGATTCGCGATATTAACGGCGGTAAACATAAACGATTAACTCGTTTAGATGATGACATCAATGAGCTTTTCCCACAATGGTCACGCGACGGTAAAGACATTGTATTCACTACTTGGAATGATCAACAGCAAGGCACTGTTAGTGTTGTTAGTGCTAGAGGTAGTAAAGCAAAAGTATTGACCAACGAGCCCGGCAAATATGTCGAACCGACCTTCTCTCCTGATGGTGATTATGTCGTTTATCGTAAAGCTCGCGGTGGATACATGACACCACGCACTTGGTCACAAGAGCCTGGCTTATATAAAGTGGATATCAAAGGCAAAAAAAATACCAAGCTATCAGCCAGTGGTCACCAACCACAATTTGGCGCAAACCCCGACCGTGTTTACTTTATGGATTCAAGTGAAACACCAGAGTTTGCCTCTATCGGTATGAACGGTTTTGAAAAACGTACCCATTACACCAGCGACCATGCGACTGAGTTTCGTTTGTCACCAAACGGCGAGCACTTGGCTTTTGCTGAGCGCTTTAGGGTGTACGTAACGCCCTTTGCTAAACATGGTGAAACCATTGCAATTGGCCCTAAAGCAACTAATTTACCCATTACTCAACTGAGCGCTCGAGCAGGAGAAAGCATTAGTTGGAACGGTAAAAACAACCAACTGTATTGGACATTGGGCCCTGATTTGTATCAAGCCAATGTAGACACCCAATATGCAAAATCTGAAACCAAGGTTAAGCCCAAAATCACTTCAATTGGTTTTAAAGGTAAAGCCGATGTTCCACGTGGAACAGTTGCATTTACCGGCGGAAAAGTGATTACAATGGAAAATGATCAGGTTATTGATAACGGCGTTGTAATCGTTAAAGAAAATAAAATTGTCCATGTGGGTAACGCAAATACAGTTATTCCCGAAAATGCTCAAGTGATCGATATTAGCGGTAAAACCATTATGCCTGGAATATTTGATGCCCATGCACATGGTGGCCAAGCAGATGATGAAATTATTCCACAACAAAACTGGGCCTTATATTCTGGCTTATCGCTTGGGGTAACGTCTATTCATGACCCATCAAATGACACTACCGAAATTTTTGCTGCTTCTGAACAACAAAAAGCAGGCTATATTGTTGGACCACGTATTTTCTCAACCGGGACTATATTATATGGCGCCAACTTACCAGGTTATACCTCGCATGTAGATTCACTTGATGATGCAAAGTTTCACTTAGAGCGTCTTAAAAAAGTCGGTGCATTTAGTGTTAAGAGTTACAACCAACCACGCCGGGATCAGCGCCAACAAATTATTGCTGCTGCACGTGAGCTCGAAATGATGGTTGTGCCTGAAGGTGGAAGTTTACTGCAGCACAATCTATCCATGATAGCGGATGGCCACACCACAGTAGAACATTCGTTGCCTGCAGCTTCTGTTTACAGCGACATCAAGCAATTCTGGAGCCAAACAGAAGTTCACTACACTCCGACGTTAGTGGTCGCTTATGGTGGTATATCTGGCGAGCATTACTGGTACGATAAAACTGACGTTTGGTCTCACCCACGCCTAAGCATGTATGTACCCCATGACATTCTTGATGCCCGTTCAATGCGCCGCACCACAGCACCTGATGAACATTACAACCATTTTAATGTTGCTCGTGTAGCCAATGAGTTAAACAATATTGGCGTTAAGCCTAATATTGGTGCTCATGGTCAGCGCGAAGGATTAGCCGCACATTGGGAGATGTGGATGTTTGCTCAAGGCGGCATGAGTAATATGGAAGTTTTAAAAACAGCGACTATTAACCCAGCTACTACCTTTGGAATGGACCATCAACTGGGTTCAATTAAAGTTGGAAAACTAGCTGATTTAATTGTGATTGATGGCGATCCTTTAACTGATATTAGAACAACAGATAAGGTCACTTACACCATGGTCAATGGTAAGCTATTTAATTCAGAAACCATGAATCAACTCAATGGTGATAAACATAAGCGTCAGCCTTTTTTCTTTGAAAAAATTTAACGGTTAAGTTAAGCCAATAAAAAGGGTGTTCCACGTGGAACACCCTTTTTATGCTTAAAATCAATACTGACCGTGACAATGACAGTCTGTTGTATGATCGTTTACCATGCCCACAGCTTGCATAAATGCGTAACAAATTGTCGGACCAACAAAGTTAAAACCAAGTTTTTTTAATGCCTTAGACATGGCTTCAGACTCAGGTGTTTGCGCAGGAACTTGGCTTGAAGAACTGAAGTTATTATCTTTAGGTTTACCACCAACATAAGCCCATAAAAATTCAGAGAAATCATTACCCTGCTCTACAAATGCCATATAAGCTCTGGCATTTTTGATGATAGAGTTAATTTTAAGGCGGTTACGCACAATGCCCTGCTCAAGCATTAATGATTCAACTTTCTCTTGATCAAACTCAGCAATAACACTTGGTTCAAAATTGGCAAATAATTGCTGATAATTATGCTGTTTTTTAAGAATGGTAATCCAAGATAAACCTGCTTGTTGACCGTCAAGACACAACTTAGCAAAAAGCTGTATTGCATCATACTCAGGACGCCCCCAAACAGTATCATGATAATGCTGATACAAAGGGTCTTCACTTACCCAACCACATCGGTTAACTTGCATAATAGGGTTCCATTAATGTTTTTATGAATACGTTAAAAAATAACCTACATCTGCCTTGCTCTACAAGGTATAATCATTAACATTTTCTATTAATAGCCTGACAGTAGTAGACATGACGAAACACGACGTAAAGACATTTCAGGGTTTTATCCTAACCCTTCAGGAATATTGGGCGCAACAAGGTTGCGCAATCGTTCAACCTCTCGATTTGGAAGTTGGTGCGGGTACTTTCCACCCACAGACGTTCTTGCGCTCATTAGGCCCAGAGCCAATGAGCAGTGCATATGTGCAACCGTCTCGCCGCCCTACTGACGGACGTTATGGTGAAAACCCAAATCGATTACAACATTACTATCAGTTCCAAGTAGTGTTAAAACCATCGCCAGATAATATTCAAGAATTGTATTTAGGCTCATTAGAAGCCCTTGGTATTGACACACAAGTACATGATATTCGATTTGTAGAAGATAACTGGGAATCGCCTACATTAGGAGCTTGGGGATTAGGCTGGGAGGTTTGGCTCAATGGCATGGAAGTGACTCAATTTACCTACTTCCAACAAGTTGGCGGTATTGAGTGTAGCCCTGTTACTGGTGAAATCACTTACGGACTTGAACGCTTAGCCATGTATATTCAAGAAGTAGACAGTGTTTATGATCTTGTATGGACAGACGGTCCTTTAGGTCGAGTGACTTATGGTGATATTTTCCATCAAAATGAAGTTGAGCAATCAACTTATAACTTTGAACACGCTGATGTCGACTTTATGTTCTCTTTATTCGACCAATGTGAAAAAATGTGTATGCACTTACTTTCACTCGAAAAGCCGTTACCACTTCCAGCTTACGAGCAAGTGATGAAAGCTTCGCACGCTTTTAACCTACTTGATGCACGCCATGCAATTTCCGTTACTGAACGTCAGCGTTATATTCTTCGCGTTCGTACCATGGCAAAGGGTGTAGCAGAATCTTATTATCAAGCACGTGAAGCGCTTGGCTTCCCATTGTGTAAGTAGAGGTAACAAATGAATTTTGAAAACTTACTCATTGAAATTGGTACTGAAGAGCTACCACCAAAATCATTACGCACGTTAGCTGAATCATTTTTAGCTAATTTCACTGACGAATTAACTAAAGCGGACTTACCATTTGAGTCAGCAGTCTGGTATGCGGCGCCACGACGTTTAGCCATAAACATTATTGGTTTAGCTCAGGCTCAAGCAGATAAAGTAGTTGAAAAACGCGGTCCAGCGGTAACGTCGGCATTTGATGCTGACGGAAATCCAACGAAAGCAGCACAAGGATGGGCGCGAGGAAACGGTATTACCGTTGAGCAAGCCGAGCGCCTAGTAACAGATAAGGGTGAATGGTTAGTACACCAAGCTAAAGTGGTTGGTGTTGAAACTAAAAGCTTAATTGCTGATATGGCACAGCGCGCCTTAGACAAATTACCAATCCCAAAGCCTATGCGTTGGGGTAATAATAAAACTCAGTTTATACGTCCAGTTCACACTGTAACCATGTTACTTGGTAGTGAATTAGTTGCGGGTGAATTGCTTGGAATAAAATCAGCCAGAGTCATTCGTGGTCACCGCTTTATGGGTCAAGCTTCGTTTGAGTTAGATCATGCCGACAACTACCTAACCGCACTGAAAGAGCATGGTAAAGTACTTGCTGACTATGAATTACGTAAATCGCTAATAAAAACGGATACAGAAGCGGCCGCGGCTAAATTAGATGGTGTTGCTGATATTCAAGAAGAGCTATTAGAAGAAGTCACTTCACTTGTTGAATGGCCAATAGTACTAACGGCAAGCTTTGAAGAGAAATTTTTAGACGTTCCTTCTGAAGCCTTGGTTTACACCATGAAAGGTGATCAAAAATACTTCCCCGTCTTTAATAAAACCGGCAAATTATTGCCTAACTTTATTTTTGTGACAAATATAGAGTCTAAGGATCCGCAACAAATTATTTCAGGTAATGAAAAAGTGGTTCGCCCTCGCCTTGCCGATGCTGAATTCTTCTTTAACACTGACAAAAAGCACACACTAGAATCTCGTTTGCCTAGCCTGGAAACCGTTGTATTTCAAAAGCAACTAGGCACCTTAAAAGCAAGAGTCGAACGTATTTCTGAGTTAGCAGGCTTTATTGCAACTCAAATGAATGATCACAATGTAGACACAAACAGTGTTGATGCTAGCCGTGCCGGTTTATTATCTAAAACAGATCTTATGACCAACATGGTGATGGAATTTACTGATACTCAAGGCACTATGGGCATGCATTACGCACGCTTAGACGGCGAAACGGAAGCCGTCGCAGTCGCGCTTGAAGAACAATACAAACCTAAATTTTCTGGCGACACGGTACCTACAGCAAACGTATCATGTGCGGTTGCACTTGCGGAAAAGCTAGATACATTAGTCGGTATTTTTGGCATTGGCCAAGCCCCAAAAGGTGCAGCAGACCCATTTGCGCTTCGCCGTGCAGCCATTGGTATTTTACGCGTTATCGTAGAGAATAAGCTGCCACTCGACTTAGTTGAGTTAATCGCTAAAGCACATACCTTGCATGGTACAAATATCACTAACACCAACACTTGCGATGATGTGCTTGAGTTCCTTCTTGCACGTTTTCGAGCTTGGTATCAAGATAAAGGCATTCAAGTTGACGTGATTTTAGCCGTACTGGCTCGTCGGCCAACACGCCCAGCTGATTTTGATAGTCGTGTCAAAGCCGTATCACACTTCCGTGGTTTAGAGGCATCAACCGCCCTCGCCGCAGCCAATAAACGTGTTTCTAATATATTGGCTAAAGTTGAAGGTGAGCTGCCCGCAACGATTAACTCTGCACTGTTAACAGAAACAGCAGAAAAAGCGTTAGCAAATAAACTTGCACAACTGCAACCACAGTTAGCTCCACTATTTGCCAACGCTGAATACCAACAGGCATTAACATTATTGGCTGACTTACGTGAAAGTGTCGATCAGTTCTTTGAAGATGTCATGGTAATGGCGGACGATAAAGCATTGAAAAATAACCGTTTAGCATTATTAACCAATCTACGAGAGCAATTCTTACATGTTGCGGATATTTCTTTACTGCAATAATTCAGAACGACAATAATTCCGTACAATAAAAAAGCGCCCTTAGGCGTAATGCCGATCAGTTAAGCGGTAATGCTATAAAATCTGAACAGATCGGTTGACCGATCTTTTCAGTCTGCGAAAATCCGATAATCTTTATTATCGGATTTTTTTATGGAACTCTCTGAAGCCCTTGC
>NZ_JBSQBN010000042.1:0-33449 GCF_053850585.1 Shewanella sp. A22 | reverse complement strand
GTCTCTCAGGTATTCCACTTCTGTGTTACATCGATTTAAAAGGGAACAACCATTTCTACATCAATGTGCCTTGAATTGAAAAACCTGAGAGACTCTGAACTGACCAGATATTTAATGGGATTGGTATTATTCTATGTTGTGTCAGCGTTGTTGCGCTTATGGGTATTAAGACATTGTTGGAGCATCATTATTTACTGCGGTTGAACGTACTGATGTTACCTCTTCCATTGAGCAAATGGTATTACGTCCTCTACTTTTTGCTAGGTACATTGCGTCGTCAGCTAATTGTAATAACTGTTCAATGTTGAGGTGCGTTTTAGATGTCGCATAGCCAATGCTCAACGTTGTATTTATGTGATTTCTTTGCCATAGAGTAGCACTATCATTAATTCTAAGTTGTACTTTTTTTGCAACGACTTTGGCATCCTCTGCATTGGTTAATGGCAATATAACCAGAAACTCCTCACCACCATAACGGCAAATAAAATCAATTTTTCTGAGAGATAGGCGCAACACGTCTGCAGTATTTTTGAGCACGATATCACCAGCTAAATGCCCGTATGAATCATTGATAAGTTTGAAGTGATCTAAGTCGAGAATCATTATGCTATACGCTAGGCCATTACGTCGCCATAGCGCATCCACTTCTTCTAGTTTGTCTAATAATGTGTGTCTATTCCATAAACCGGTGAGTTGATCTTTATTGGCTAATCGAGCGACCTTGTATACCAGTCGAGTCAGTGCGTTACCAAATAATACTAAATTAGTAAGAAACAGTAATATGATGTAACTCCACATCACTAAGGGGGAGTTAAGTTTATCTGCCGCAGAAATATGAGCGAGTTCTTCTGGAGAAAAAAACAAAAAGGTTGCGCGGGTGATAAACAGTAAGCCAATGATAAAAAATGGAATGTTAATCAATACAGCATAATGCAATGACAAGTGTTTTTTTACTGCTCGGAAATTATCAATACCACTTAAGGTGATAAAGGTTGCCGCAGTAATGCTCATCACAATAACCAGAAACACTGCATAGGTCAGGGAGGGAGGAACCAGCAACATCAATAGCGCCGTGGTGGTCAGTAATATCACATCAAATGGGTATGTTACAGGCTGTTTAAATAAATATTGGCAACCCCACCGTACAAAAGCAAACCCTAAGAGTATTGTCATGTCGGCAACAAACCAGTATAAATAGTTAATTGCTTCAGTGCGTTGAGTGTAAAGTAAAATACCAATAAAAGTGCAAATATTGGTCGCGGCGAAACAAAAACTTGCTTTAGGCGCTATGCGTAATAGGCTGGCAAGTAATGTCCAAGCTATCGCGCAACTAACCGCAATTAAGCTAAAAAATTGAACAAAAATAATACTCTGGCTAGGTTCCATATGGCTCATTAGTATCGTAAAAGAAGACTGTTTCAGATATCGCATCAAAAACATGCACAATAATAGACTAATTATTCTGCTTAAAAATTTTATTGTAGACTGTTTAAGCAATTATTTTAACTAACTTGACCAACTTAATAAGGTAACGAAATGGATTCTAATAAATTATTACTGGTGATTATTGCTATTTTACTCCCTCCAGTGGCAGTATTGCTTAAAAAAGGGATGGGTAAAGATTTATTAATTAATATCCTACTGTGTATTTTCTTTTTTGTGCCAGGACTTATTCATGCCTTGTGGGTGGTATTACAAGAATAAGTTTAACTGTGTCGGTGGGTGATATTGTTTGGTTTGAAAGCTGGAATGAATAGGGTTTTAATCGCTTTGATATTATAATTATTGGGCAGTAGTATTACCAAGTGACTTTTATGAATCGTAAAAAGAAAATTAATCAAACCCTTAAAGCCAAAGCTAAAAAAGCCAACGCCAAGCTCCATGCTACCAATAAAACACCTTATGTGACTAAAGCTGAGCGTGAAAAGCTTGCACAAGCAGAGTTGCTAGTGACTACAATGGATTCTATTTAGGCAGCCGTTGTGGTGCATTATATGAGGTAAGTCATGAAGCCGCATTTAGCGGCTAGCATTACACACTTTACAATGGGCTTGCTTAGGTAAGCCCATATGTCTAAATTCCATAGTCATCGCATCAATCATTAACAATTTACCTGTTAACGTTTGGCCGATATCAGTGATGACTTTAATGGCTTCAGTGGCTTGAATACAACCTATCATACCTACCACAGGGGCAAGAATACCCGCTTCGACACATGTTAATTGTTGTTCACCAAATAATGCACTGAAACATTGATAACAAGGGCTGTCTTGCTGATAGTCAAAAACCGTTACCGTGCCTTCCATTCTGATTGCGGCAGCGGAGACTAAAGGTACCTTGTGTTCAAAGCAACTCTTATTGAGCTGTTCGCGCACTATAATATTGTCTGTACAATCAAGAATTAAACTATGCTGGCTGACTAATGTATTTATTTCATCGTCGTCTAACAGCGCGTTAATGGTATTAATATGAATTAATGGGTTTAGCTGCATCAGTGTCTGTTTAGCCGATTCTACTTTCGGTTGGCCAATATTGGCATCTTGGTGCAGCACTTGGCGCTGAAGATTAGAAAGTTCTACCGTATCAAAATCGACTAAAGTTATTTCACCAACCCCTGCCACTGCAAGATATTGGCTTGCTGCACAGCCCAAGCCGCCAGCACCAATAATTAATACTTTTGCGAGTTTCAGTTTTTCTTGGCCATCAATATCGATAGCTTTAATGGAGATCTGACGACTATAGCGCAGCATTTCATTGTCAGTGAGTATCTCTTGATCAAATGAGTCCATGTTATTCCTAAGACAATACGTGGTTAAACGGCTCTACAGTGACTTGAGTACCTTTGGCTGTATCGCCTTGGAATTGATCTAATATAACAAAACAATTGGCTAAGCTCATTGAGGTAAGCATGCCAGAACCTTGGCCTCCGGTGATGGCAACCTGAAGTTCACCAAGCTCATTGTGACTCAATATGCCGCGTTGATATTCGACTCTGCCAGGATATTTACGCACGTCAGTTGTTAATATCGCCTGACAAAGTAAAGGTGCTACAGGGTTGAGCCCCTGCATTTTACGGAGGATAGGTAACACCAATTTATAATAGGTCACCATTGATGAAACTGGGTTGCCGGGTAAACCACAGAAAATAGCGTTACCTATTTTGCCAAACGCAAATGGTTTTCCTGGCTTAATGGCAAGTTTCCAAAAGGTTATTTGGCCTTCTTCAGATAAAATTTGTTTAGTGTAATCTGCTTCACCAACAGAGACTCCACCAGATGTTAATACCATATCAGCTTTGCTTGCAGCTTCTTTAAACGCTCCTCTAATGGCTTCTTTATTGTCGGCTATGACACCTAAATCAATCCATTCAATATGACTTTTGTTGAGAAGCCCTTGGATAGAGTAACGATTGGAATCGTAAATTTGCCCTGGTGCAAGCTCGCTACCTACTGGGCGTAACTCATCTCCTGTGGAGAAAAACGCGACCTTTAAACGACGCTTTACTCTAACTTGGCTAATGCCAATCGTGGCGAGGACTCCCATTTCTGCAGCTCGGATAATAATACCTCGGTGCAATACTTTTGTCCCAGCAAGTAACTCTTCACCGCGTCCACGAACATTTTCGCCTAAGTTGAGCGGATGTTCGATAGTGATTTTAGTTTCATTTGCATGGACTTTCTCTTGCATTTGTACGGTGTCATAGCCCGCTGGAACAGGTGCTCCGGTCATAATACGGATGCAACTATTGGGGGTCACTTTACCGTTAAAGGGATGGCCTGCAAAAGAGCTACCTATTAGCGTTAAGGTTGTTTTATCCTGTGATGCAATTAAGTCAGAAAAACGAAATGCATAACCGTCCATTGCCGAGTTATCAAATGGGGGCAAATCAATGCTGGATGCGAGATCTTCTGCAAGTACTCTGTCGACTGCTTGGGTTAATGACACAAGCTCGGTATCTTGGGTTGCTTCAACTTGAGCTAAAAGTTGCTCAATAGCTTGATCGGGATGAAGCAATGCTGGTTGAGCGCAAGGGTCTTGATTATTGGACATCAGAACTTCCTTAATGAATAACGAAAAATACCATGAGCAGTATTGTGGTTGAAATAGGTCTTTACTTTCAAATGATGCTTAGTATGCCATGATGGCACAAGAGTTTTATGATCACACTTAAGGTTTTATATTTTATGTCGAAAAATAGCACCAATTGGTATTTGTACATTATTCGCTGTAAAAATTCACATCTATACACAGGTGTTACGACAGATATCGTACGCCGTTTTGCTGAGCATCAAGCCGGAGGAGCTAAAGCGGCTAAATACCTAAAAGGTAAAGGCCCGTTAACTCTCGTTTATCAAGAACCATTAGCCAGTAGAAGTGATGCATTAAAGCGTGAAATCACAGTAAAAAAATTTTCTCGTCAACAAAAATTATTGTTGATTGAACAGTATGAATCTTTGTGTCGTTTGGCATAATAAGTTGCCGATTTTCATAACGTTTTTTAGATAAAACATTTGGTTTTTCATCACGTGACCATTAAAGTAAATCAATAAGATCACAACGGTAAGTGTCGCGATGGGTAGATCGTTAATATTTTGTCTGTTGATTATGTATTGTTTAGCGTGTCCTGTCACTGCGCAACGTGTGCGTATTCAGCCGATTCAATCCCCTGAAAATACCACGTACCAATACTATTACGATCTATTGCAGAAAATATTGAGCCTTACAACAGATGAGTACGGTACAGCTAATATTGTTGTTCTTGAGTCTCCGTTGTCACAATCTCGTGCTTTTAATATGCTTAAAGCCGATATGTTAGATGTTTTTTGGGCTGCAACTTCTGTTGCGCGGGAGCAAAAATTTAAGGCTATTCGAGTACCACTGGTTGGGGGATTATTAGGTGCTAGAGTGCCAGTGATTGCCCGTAGTCGATTAGCTGAGTTTGCGTCAATATCGACAGCTAAACAGTTACAGCAATTAGTTGCATGCCAAGGTTCACAGTGGCCAGATTCAGATATTTTAGAATACAATGGTTATCGAGTTGAACGAGTTATTTCTTTTCAGTTAATTTACAGTATGTTAAAACAGCAACGCTGTGATTATTTTCCTCGAGGGTTAAATGAAGCTTATACGGAAGTCAGAACTAAAGGTAATGAGAGCTTGATGGTGTTCGACAAACTTATATTACATTATCCCTTGCCGATGTATTTTTTTGTCAGCTCCCATCATCCTCGTTTGGCGCAACGTATTACTAAAGGTTTGGATAAGATGATTGCAACCGGGCAATTGCATGAGTTTATTCAACAACATGAAACAACCCGCAATATGTTTCCATTGAGCCGATATTCAAACAGTCGTATCTTTAACCTAACCAATCCGCTTTTACCGCCGCAAACACCATTACAACGACAAGCACTATGGATTGATTTACCTCAAGACTCTATAAGTGCAGAGACACTTGTAGAGTAATGTGCAACGTTATTTAGATGCTCGTAATACAGGGTACTTCATATATTGATTGTCGTAGTATGGGCTGCGCTCATAAAACCAGCGTAACCTTGCTTTACTATTATTTGCAAAAATAGGATCTTTCAATGCCGTTTCAAATTCAGTTTTTAGTGCGGTGCTGTCAATGAGCATTTGTGCCGCTAAAGGCTCCACCGCATAGTCTTCAATGTATTCTGTGCGGGTAAAAATAGTATTGAACATTCCCCAGTAAAACAAAGAATCCTCTGCTTGGGGCTCAAGCAGTAGCATGGCTAAATCGCCCAGAGGTTGGTCGGTTTGAATACGTACGCTACCAGCCGGAAGTTGGGTATTGATTTTGTGAATGGTTGCTTTTGCTGTTACCGTTTGGTGGCCTTCATAATCAGTACTAGAGAATAATGGGTCACTGAATTGATATTGTTGTGCGGTTATCGACATTGGTTTTTTCAGCCGTGTCATTCGGATGCCATGTAAAGATAAACGCTCAATGACATGTGTCCATTGTGGTGGAATATAATAAGCCACAGGGCGCGTTACTGTCACATCTGCTTTTGTGTTAGCTACAACGGGTAAATTTTTATATAACTTAGGCTCTCCAGTCCAACGAACAACTTTGTTACCACTGATAGGGCTTTGTTCGACGTGATAATCAACACCTTTAAAGTCTCGACCTTCTGCTAAGGTTTGTTTTTGCCAGCGAATAGTTAACTTACTTGGATTACGGTATTTGTCTTCATTAATGGCAGATTTAAGCTTAGTGCTATTTTGGGCTACCGTGTTAAGTGTTTGCTCCAGCATGACATAAGTGCCAAGTACTCGTTGCTTATAGGGTTTGAGGCTATGATTTTCAATTAAAATTGTTGGTAAATGGCGGGCGTCACCATAACCGTTGGAGAATCGCGGACTTGGATTCCACAGCGACACACCTTTAGTCATGTCGCTATTATCGTTGGCAAACACTAATTGCCCAGGTATGTGGCCTTGTTGGGTCAACGCCTGTTCAATAGCGGGGCGGTAAATAGATTCCAACCATGTAAAAATACTTGGGCTATATCCTTGTGCGACGTTGTAACCAAAGGTGACATCATATTGGTAATCAATACCATCAGTAACATGAATATCAATGTATAAATCGGGCTGCCAAATATTAATGGTTCGAATGAGGTGCTGCATTTCTAGTGCATCAGCTTTGGCATAGTCACGATTTAAATTAAGATTGTTGGCTGTCGTTCGCCAACCCATCTTGACTGGTCCACGTTGATTGACCCGATTGAATTGACTACTGCGTTCGTGTGCATCGACACTTAAAATGGGAATAAACAATAAGTTAACGTTTTTTAGTAAGTCACGTTTGTTATTATGACTGATGTCACGCAATAGCATCATACCAGCATCTTTGCCGTCAATTTCACCTGAATGAATACCTGCTTGTACTAACACCGTCGGTTTTCCGTTATCACTTAATTCTTGTGCTGTTGAGGTCCCATCTTGCGATGCAATGATCATCCAAATATCGCGCCCTTGGGGGCTTTTACCAATACTGACTTTTTGCAGTACATCGCTGCTGTCGACAAGCGTGTCTAACCATTTAACCGTGTCGTCATAGCTAGGGCTATAAACATAGCCTTGTTGTTCAAATGGGGTCGCCCAAGGTTGATCCGCGCTTAGCAGTAACGCTTCACTTGTGCCTGACCAAGGATGAATTGGAGGTAATATGCTATCGTTTTCAAAACGTGCTATTTGCTCTGTTGTGACGATGCTCGGTGAAGGTTCGATAGTATTGGCGTGAGCGAAAGTGGAATTGATGAGCAACGTACTAGCCAATAAACTTGTAAGCAAAAAGCGGCGCATGAATACCTCTAGAATAATGTTGAAACGATAACAGTAATAACATCATAGCATTGCCTAGCAACAGTTTCAGAGGCTTTTATATGATGAGTATTGATATGAAGAAGAACGGAATACGCAACGATAAAACATCCCAACCGAAGTTGGGATGTTGGAAACCGTATCGTATGAAAGTTAACCGCGAAGTGTTGATTAATAATTTACACGTTAGGACCAGCTTGCTTAATGGCATCTGACACTTGGTATTTAGCAAAGTTATCGCTGAACGCTTGAGCTAGCTGCTGTGCATATTTGTCATACTCAGCTTTATTGGCCCAAGTGTTGACAGGGTTTAGCAAAGCGGTGTCTACACCAGAGACACTAACGGGTACATTTAAATTTAGCTTGTCGATATAAACCGTTTCAACATCTTTGAGCTCTCCACTAACAATCGCATCGACAATGGCGCGAGTGGTTGGAATATCAAAACGGTGCCCAACACCATGTGGGCCGCCAGTCCAACCGGTGTTGACTAGGTATACTTGGCTGCCAAATGATTCAATGCGTTTCATCAATAGTTCGGCGTACACACCAGCGGGTCTTGGAAAAAATGGTGCACCAAAACAAGTTGAAAAAGTCGACTGAATCGCTGAGGTAGAGCCCATTTCAGTAGAACCCACTTTTGCAGTATAACCAGATAAAAAATGATATGCAGCTTGCTCTTTGCTGAGTACCGACACCGGTGGTAATACCCCAGATACATCACAAGTTAAAAAGACCACGGCATGTGGTTCAGCACCACGATTATCTTCTTTTCGTTGCTCGATATGTTCAAGTGGATAAGCAGCACGACTGTTTTCCGTTAGGCTAGTATCTTTATAGTTAGGTATACGCTGCTCATCGAGTACAACGTTCTCTAATACGGTGCCAAAACGGATAGCATCCCAAATCACCGGCTCATTTTTTTTGCTTAGGTCGATACATTTGGCATAGCAACCTCCTTCGATATTAAATACGCCTCCGGGGGCCCAACCGTGTTCATCATCACCAATTAACAAGCGTTTCGGGTCGGCTGAAAGGGTTGTTTTACCTGTACCAGATAAACCAAAGAATAAGGTGGTATCACCATCATGACCGACGTTAGCCGAACAATGCATTGGTAACACTCCTTTGGCAGGTAATAAGAAGTTTTGTACCGAGAACATCGACTTCTTCATTTCGCCTGCATATTGTAAGCCTGCCAGTAACACTTTCCGTTCGGCAAAGTTCAGGATAACGGCTGCATTAGAATGAGTGCCATCGCGTTCTGGTATACACACAAAACCTGGCGCATTAATAATTTGCCATGTGTCTTTATTGCCTCGATTAACGATTTCTGGGGTGATGAATAAATTACGAGCAAAAATTTGGTGCCATGCATATTCTGTCGTTACGCGCACTGGAATATAGTGTTCGTCATCCGCGCCGACTTCAAGCTCAGACATGAATAGTTCTTTGTCTGCAAGGTAAGCCTCTACGCGTCCCCATAATGCATCAAATTGACCCGCATCAAATGGGCGATTGACTTTGCCCCACTCAATATCGGCTTCTGTGTTTGCCTCTTTGACGATAAATCGGTCGTTGGGGGAGCGGCCTGTTCTCTCTCCTGTTTTTGCCACTAAGGCACCATTCGCGGTGAGTTGACCTTCGCCACGAATAAGCGCGATTTCTACAAGCTCTGCTGTCGTAGGGTTGAGGTGAACGCGGTTAGATACATCCGCCATAGTGTTGATCTCCATGTATTTTGAGTCGTGTTTTACTGTGAATTGCGTTGGGGGTTTAAATGCTAAGCATAGCTTGATATTATTTTTTGCGATTGCCACAAGCTAACGAGTGCGATTGTAGCGTAAGTTAACGGTTTGGTAACGAACAGTTTGGTAATTATTTTGAAAGTTTTATTTGTTGTGGATGGGTAGTATAACATTTAGACGAAAAAAAAGTGCCATAAGCACTTTTTTTGTAATTTATTACGTAATTGAGATCGTTTTATTGTTGTGATTCACTACTATGGCTACCGGCATACAGTGCCGCGATATCAATGGCATCAAACGAATAAGTTGCTGTGCAGTATTCACAACCCATATCGATTTTGCCTTCTTCGTTTAAAATAGCTTCAACTTCAGCTTGCGGTAACGTTTTGATTGCTGCTGCACTGCGTTCACGGGAACAGCTACATTTAAACGTGACATCAACAGGTTCAAATAATCGAACTTCTTCTTGATGATATAAACGATGCAACACTTGTTCTGCATCGAGCGTAAACAACTCTTCTGCCTTGATGGTCGATGTTAGCGTTGATAAATGTTCAAAATCGTCATTCGAATCAGATTTTGCTGGCAACACTTGTAGCAGCATGCCTGCAGCTTGTTTGCCATTAGCAAATAACGTAATTTGAGTAGGTAACTGTTCAGATTGATTAAAGTACTCTTCTAAACACGCAGCTAAGTCTACGTGATCTAATGACACGATACCTTGATAACGTTCACCTTCATCAGGTGTTAAGGTAATAACCATGTAGCCTTTGCCAAACATTTGTTGCAAAGTCGCATCAGCTTGTATGTCGCCATCCCAACGTGCAACCCCTCGCATCACTTGCTTGTTATTACCATTAATAACCGCTAAAGATACTGGGCCATCGCCTTGTAACTGTACGCTAATATCACCGGTAAACTTAATCGTGGCGGTTAATAATGACGTGGCTGCCATTAACTCGCCAATTAAGCATTGTAATGCCACAGGATAAGGATGTGCAGAAAGCACTTCTTGGTAACATTGTGCTAATTGGACAATCTCACCTCGGACATCGGCATTATCAAAAATGTAGCGATGTAAAATATCGTTGCTCATTTATGTTCTCTTACTTTTTGGGCGCTTAGTAATCTTTAAAGCGCATAATCTGTCGTCGTTGTTTTTTATCCGGTTTATGTTCAGGGGCCGGATTATTCAAAATATTCAGTCGTCGGGCTTCAGCATTGCTAATTCGTTTGCTAATGCTTTCAGGTGTTTCTTCGTATAGGGTTTGCGCGACACTCGCGCTTTGTCTATGGCTAGAAAGTTGAATGATGATGATTTCCCTATCATCATGACCTTGGCGAAGGCGAATTTTTGCACCTACTTCAGCATTCTTGCTGGATTTAGTCCGTTGGCCGTTGTAATGTACTTTACCGCCATTAATCATGTCTTTTGCGATTGCGCGAGTTTTATAAAAACGCGCCACCCATAGCCATTTGTCGAGCCGAATAATGCTTTTTTCTGGCGTAGAGTGAGTCAAATGACCTCCAAAACAGGGATGATTTCACAGACTGAGTAACCTAACTGCCATACAATGTGCGTATTATTGCAATAAAGGCCACTATGACGGCTTTTTTATGGCCGCAAAGTTAGCATATTTGGTGAAGTTTCGCCAATCGATATGCTCTGGGGTTGTTGCTTTATCTTGTGTGGGTTAGCATGACCGCTATTCACCTTTTATTGCTTTTTTTTAACAATTAGAACAGAGACCTGTACCCAAGACGTATAGAGGGTCCCATAACATATGGATTTATTAGATAAATTGATCAACAACGCGGCAAAAATACCACATAAGCTATTGAGTATTATTGTGTTTTGGTTTGGTCTGATCATAGTACTGTTATTAGCAGCACAAATTACATGGAAGTTGATGCCAGTTTCATCGCAATCTGCGGTTTGGCAACCTTCCCCTATTTCAGCAGGCACTGCTAAGCGTATCGAGCTTGCTGGTGTACGTAATCTATTACTTTTTGGCAGTGTAAATAACAATAGCAATCAACCTAAAGCCGAAGTTGTAGAACAGATTACCGATGCACCTAAAACAAACTTATCTATCCAGTTAACTGGTGTTGTGGCATCAACAAACGAGTCTCAAGGGTTAGCGATTATTGAGTCGAGTGGGCAACAAGCAACCTATAGTTTAGGCGATAAAATTAAAGGCACTTCGGCTTCATTAAAAGAGGTTTATGCTGACCGCATTATTATCAGTAACAGTGGTCGTTATGAAACCTTAATGCTTGATGGATTAAAATATACCACCCAAGGTGAAGCTAACTCGCAGTTACAACAAGCAAAGGTCGACCAACAGGTCACTCGAGTTGATCGTCGTGATAACCAACGTTTTTCAGAAGAGTTATCTAACTCTCGTGATGAGCTGTTAGCTGATCCAAGTAAAATTACTGACTTTTTGGCTATTTCTCCTGTTCGAAATGGTGATGAATTATCGGGTTATCGTTTAAACCCCGGTAAAGATATTACGTTGTTTAAGCAAGCTGGTTTTCAAGCTAATGATTTAGCTAAATCAATAAATGGATTTGATCTGACCGATATGGGTCAGGCATTAGAAGTGATGGCACAATTGCCTGAGCTCACCGAAATGGCTGTCATGGTTGAGCGTGAAGGGCAGTTGGTCGAAATCATGTTTAGTTTGCCAGAGTAATTTGGCGTTAGAGGATTGAGTAGAATGAATAATAAAGGGATCCGACATAAGATTATTGCTGGAATGTTAGTGGGCGCTGCAATGATAGCGGCACCGAGTGCTTGGTCGGAACAATATGCCGCCAACTTTAAAGGCACAGACATTCAAGAGTTTATTAATATTGTCGGTAAAAACCTCAATAAAACCATTATTGTAGATCCAACAGTACGGGGAAAAATTAATGTCCGTAGCTACGATTTATTAAATGATGATCAATATTACCAATTCTTCCTTAATGTGCTCCAAGTATATGGTTATGCCGTGGTTGAAATGGAAAACCATGTCATTAAAGTGATTAAAGACAAAGACGCTAAAACCTCAGCGATTCGTGTTGCCGATGATAAAACACCTGGTTTAGGTGATGAAATGGTGACTCGAGTGGTGCCTTTGTATAATTCTGAAGCCAAGCAATTGGCACCGTTACTACGCCAGTTAAATGATAATGCGGGTGGCGGTAACGTCGTTAATTATGACCAAGCTAACGTATTGATGATTTCAGGCCGTGCAGCAGTAGTGAACAAACTGGTAGAGATTGTTCGCCGAGTCGATAAACAAGGTGATACCGCAGTAGAGGTCGTGTCATTAGATTATGCTTCAGCAGGTGAAATTGTACGAATTGTTGACACTTTATACCGTTCAAGTGCTAATCAATCTCAACTGCCTGGTCAGTCGCCAAAGGTGGTTGCCGATGAACGCATGAATGCAGTTATTGTTAGTGGCGATGAGAAAAGTCGTCAGCGCGTGGTTGAATTAATTCAACGTCTTGATGCTGAACAGGCGAGCACTGGTAACACCAAAGTCCGTTATTTGCGCTATGCCAAAGCGGAAGATTTAGTTGAAGTGTTAACGGGTTTTGCACAAAACTTACAAGAAGGTAAGGATGGCGCGAGTTCTCAACAGGGGTCAAGTAAGCGCCGTAATGATATCAATATTATGGCCCACAGCGACACTAATTCATTGGTCATTAGTGCTGAGCCAGATCAACTGCGTACCATTGAAAGCGTCATTAATCAGCTTGATATTCGTCGAGCTCAAGTGCTCGTTGAAGCCATTATTGTTGAAATCGCTGAAGGCGATAACGTTGGTTTTGGAGTGCAATGGGGTAGCGAAGCGGGTGGCTTAACGCAGTTTAACAACATTGGCCCAACCATTGGTGAGGTTGGTGCGGGTGTCTGGGCTGCTCGAGAAGAGGATGGCACTAGCGTGAAGACTATTGATGGTAATGGTAATCCGGTTACAACAACTAATCCAACTTCAGACGGTGACTATACCTTGATCGCGCAAGCATTAGGGAAAGTGAATGGTATGGCGTGGGGCGTGACCACAGGTAACTTTGCCGCGTTGATCCAAGCTGTGTCGAGTGATACAAATTCAAACGTACTAGCAACACCGTCTATTACCACACTAGATAACCAAGAAGCCTCGTTTATTGTCGGCGACGAAGTGCCGATTATTACCGGTTCAACCTCAAGCTCTAACAATGATAATCCATTTCAAACGGTGGAGCGTAAAGAGGTTGGGGTTAAGTTAAAAGTGGTACCGCAAATCAACGAAGGTTCATCTGTTAAATTAACGATTGAACAAGAAGTGTCAGGTGTTAATGGTAACACTGGTGTCGACATCAGTTTCTCTACTCGTCGTTTAACGACCACGGTGATGGCTGACTCAGGTCAAATTGTGGTGCTGGGTGGCTTAATCAACGAAGAGGTGCAAGAAAGCATTCAAAAAGTCCCTATTCTTGGTGACATTCCTTTCCTTGGCCATTTATTCAAGTCTTCTTCTAGTAAGAAAACGAAGAAGAATTTGATGATTTTCATTAAACCCACCATTATTCGTGATGGGATGACAATGGAGGGGATTGCTGGCCGTAAATACAATTATTTCCGTGCGTTGCAGCTTGAACAACAAGATCGTGGAATTAATTTGATGCCCAATACCCAAGTTCCTGTGTTAGAAGAGTGGAGCCAAGAAGCGTATTTACCAGATGAAGTGAATGACATGCTTGATCGTTATAAAAGCGGTAAAGGCCTGAGTACTGACATGCGAGATTCAGATCCGGCCTTGCGCACTATCGATAAAAGCATGCAAAAGGACAGGGCTCAAAACAATGACTGATAGCGTGATGACAGAGCCATTAGCCCAAGTATCAAGTGACCTTGCTATGGAAGTTGTCGAAGGTGATGAGGTTTTTCACTCCAACAGTAAAGAGCGCTTACCATTTGCATTTTCGCATCGTTTTCAATTGGTTTTAGCCAAAGAGAACGAACAGCTGTGTTTATTTTACACCGACAATACGCCGCTTAATGCCATGTTAGAAGTGCGGCGTTATGCGGGAGTTGAGCTACCTTTAATAAAATTAGAGGTAGGTAAGTTTGAGGCTAAACTCACTCAAGTGTACCAAGCCAATTCTTCAGAAGCACAACAACTTATGGAGGATATTGGCAATGAAATGGATCTATTTACACTTGCTGACGAATTGCCTCAAACGGAAGACTTACTTGAGGGTGATGATGACGCCCCCATTATTAAATTAATTAATGCCTTATTGTCAGAAGCCATTAAAGAAGAGGCATCAGATATTCACGTCGAAACCTACGAAAAACAACTTATTGTTCGTTTTCGTATCGATGGCGTCTTAAAAGAAGTGTTAAAGCCGAATCGTAAGTTGTCATCTTTATTAGTGTCACGCATAAAGGTAATGGCACGTTTAGACATTGCCGAAAAGCGCCTGCCACAAGATGGGCGTATTTCGCTCCGCATTGCAGGCCGTGCTGTTGACGTTCGTGTATCGACCATGCCATCAAGCCATGGTGAGCGTGTCGTCATGCGTTTGCTGGATAAAAATACCGGTAATTTAGACTTACAACAGTTGGGTATGACACCTGGTATTCGCGACAAATTTGATGAATTAATTCGTAAGCCTCATGGGATTATCTTAGTCACTGGCCCAACGGGCTCAGGTAAAAGTACAACCCTTTATGCTGGGCTAACTGAAATTAACTCAAAAGATACTAATATTCTAACGGTAGAAGATCCGATTGAATATGAATTAGAAGGCATTGGCCAGACACAAGTTAATACCAAAGTGGATATGACTTTTGCTCGTGGTTTACGCGCTATTTTACGTCAAGATCCCGATGTTGTTATGATTGGTGAGATTCGAGATTTAGAAACCGCACATATTGCCGTTCAGGCTTCTTTGACAGGCCATTTAGTTATTTCAACGTTACACACCAATACAGCATCTGGTGCGATTACCCGTCTGCAAGATATGGGCGTAGAACCCTTTTTGGTGTCTTCAAGCTTACTGGGAGTATTAGCCCAGCGTTTAATTCGTACACTTTGTCTGCAATGTAAAGAAGCACACGACCCCGACGAGCGTGAACGTGAATTACTGGGGATTACCGCCAATGATACGCGGATTATTTATCGCGCTAAAGGCTGTAAAGCGTGTGGTAATAACGGTTACCGTGGCCGAACGGGTATTCATGAATTATTGATTGTTGATGACAATGTTCGTGAACTTATTCATGGTGGTCGGGGCGAATTAGCGATTGAGAAATACGTGCGTAAATCGATTCCCAGTATTCGCCATGATGGCATGAGTAAAGTGCTTGCGGGTGTCACAACGTTAGAAGAAGTATTACGCGTAACCCGCGAGGAATAACCAATGGCGGCGTTTGAATACAAAGCCCTTGATCATAAAGGCAAACAACAAAAAGGTGTGATTGAAGCCGATACCGCGCGTCACGCCCGAAGCCAACTGCGTGAGCAGCGCCTTATGCCACTTGAACTCCAACCTGTTAGTGAGAAAGAAGCCAATTCACAACGTGGTGGATTTAATCTCGCTAATTTGTTTAAAAAACGAATCTCAGTTGCTGAACTCGCGTTGATCACCCGACAAATTGCCACTTTGGTGGCCGCGGGCTTACCGATAGAAGAAACCTTAAAAGCGGTAGGTCAGCAGTCAGAAAAGGCCCGTCTTGGTAATATGATAATGGCCGTTCGCTCTCGGGTTGTCGAAGGTTACAGCTTAGCCGACTCAATGGCCGAATTCCCTCATGTATTTGATGATCTATACCGTTCAATGGTGGCATCGGGTGAAAAATCAGGCCATTTAGAAGTCGTGCTTAATCGATTAGCCGATTACACAGAACGCCGCCAACAACTTAAGTCTAAGCTAACTCAAGCAATGATTTATCCGATCGTATTAACCGTAGTTGCCATTGGTGTTATTGCCGTTTTACTTGCAGCAGTAGTGCCAAAAGTCGTTGGCCAATTTGAACATATGGGCCAAGAATTACCTGGCACAACTCAATTTTTGATCTTCGCCTCTGATTTTGTACAGCATTGGGGCATTGTGGTCGTACTGCTTATCTTTGCTGGTATTGTGTTGTTTCAGCGTATGTTGACCAACCCACGGATGCGAATGAAATATGATACAGCGCTTTTGCAAATGCCAGTCATTGGAAAGGTCAGTAAAGGGCTCAATACTGCTCGCTTTGCGCGTACATTAAGTATTCTATCGGCTAGTTCAGTACCGTTACTTGATGGAATGCGTATTGCCAGTGAAGTGTTGCAAAATGTAAAAGTGCGCGCAGCAGTGGATGAAGCGACCGCCCGAGTCCGGGAGGGAACGAGTTTGGGCACTGCGTTGACTAATACTAAGTTATTCCCAGCAATGATGTTGTATATGATTGCATCGGGAGAAAAAAGTGGTCAGTTAGAGAATATGCTCGAGCGCGCCGCAGATAACCAAGACCGAGAGTTTGAGTCGAACGTCAATATTGCCTTAGGCGTTTTTGAACCCATGCTGGTGGTGAGTATGGCTTCGGTTGTATTGTTTATTGTAATGGCAATTTTACAACCAATTTTAGAATTAAATAACTTGATTAGCGGCTAACATTTTTACTTGTGTATAGATTTTTCAGCCAACCATTAGCTGGAACGATACCCAATGTGATACCAGAACATATAGACAATTTTTAGAGGAAATAATCAATGCAACATAATAGAAAACAACGTGGTTTCACCTTGCTTGAAGTCATGGTAGTGATTGTTATTTTAGGTATTTTAGCGTCAATGGTTGTCCCAAATCTTATGGGGAATAAAGATAAAGCCGACCTACAAAAAGCGGTATCCGATATTGTAGCGTTAGAAAATGCATTGGATATGTATAAGTTAGAAAATGGTATTTATCCAACAACAGAACAAGGCCTTGATGCATTGGTACAAAAACCTAGCTCGTCACCAGAGCCGCGTAATTACCGAGAAGATGGTTATGTTAAACGTCTACCACAAGACCCATGGCGCAATGACTATTTACTACTAAGCCCTGGTGAAAATGGCAAAATCGATATTTTTAGCGCAGGCCCCGACGGACAGCCGGGTACTGAAGATGATGTAGGTAGCTGGAATTTACAAGACTTCCAATAAGATGACTCTACAGCGTCAAGCAGGGTTCACTTTATTAGAAGTGTTACTGGTCGCATTGTTAATGGGGATGGTTGCCTCGGCGGTAACCTTGTCTATTAGTGTGGCTGGGCCAGAAAAAGTGCTAAAAAAGCAGGCGCAACGTTTTATATCAACGACAGAAATGGTACTTGATGAAAGTGTATTAAGCGGTCAGTTTATTGGCATTGTGATTGACGAAGAACAATATCAGTTTGTGGTTTACAAAGAAGGTAAATGGCTTCCTGTTGAACAAGATCGCCTATTGTCGGCTACAAAAATGGATGACGACATTAGGCTAGATATTGTGATCGATGGTATGCCATTAGTACAAGAAGACGAACAGGATGAATCTTGGTTTGACGAACTTTTTATCGACGAACAAAGTGAAGAAGACAAAAAGAAACATCCGGAACCGCAAATATTGTTGTTTCCAAGTGGTGAAATGACACCATTTGAATTGAATTTTAATACAATGAATGACGATCGTCAGCCAGTCAATGTACTGGTTGTGGGTGATGCATTAGGCCGTTTAACGTTAGGGCGTGTAGATGAGTAAACCCACATCAATTAGACGTTCTATGTCATCACGTATTCATAGCTTATGTGGTAACAGCGTGCGTGCTAAAAATGCTGGCATGACTTTACTTGAAGTGATTGTTGCTTTAGCTGTATTTTCTGTTGCAGCGGTATCTGTCACCAAAAGTTTAAGCGAGCAAATGGCAAATATGCCCATTTTAGAAGAACGAACATTAGCCCAATGGGTAGCCAGTAACCAAATGGTCGATGTGCGACTACCTGGTACATTTCCCGATATAGGCCAAAAAACAGGCCAATCAGAGCTGGCGGGGCGCGAATGGTATTGGCGCCAAGAGGTGATTAAAACCACCGATGATAAATTTAGAATGATCCGTATTAGCGTCAGTGACGATGATAAATTTAAGCGTATTGTGGCTCAGGTAAGCAGTTATGTGCACAACAAAACCTAAAACGACAGGTTTTACCTTACTTGAAATGCTTATCGCGATTGCGATTTTTGCCATGCTTGGTATAGCTGCTAATTCTGTATTATCGACAGTGATGAAAAATGATGAAGTCACCAAAGCATTTGCTGATCGACTTAAGTCACTACAACAAGGCTTTGGCGCAATAGAACGCGATTTGGGCCAAATGGTAGCGCGTAGTCCTCGCTCATTTGAAGGTGAGCGCGGCAGCCGTTTTTTTCAGGCCGGAGATAATATTCTCGACTCAGAAACTGAGGCTCTAGTGTTTTACCGTTTAGGCTGGTTAAACCCAGATGGCATGTTACCCAGAGGCAGTTTACAGTCGGTCGCCTATGTGGTTCAAAATGGCCGACTCGAACGTTGGTATTTTCCTTACCCGGAGCCTGTTTCCGGTGCAGAGCCATTAAAAAGTGTTGTTATTGAACATGTATTATCAATTGAGTATTCATTTTATATGGATGACAAGTGGCAGAAACAAGTTGATGGAACCGTAATGCCAAAAGGGATTGCGATGGAAATAGAGTTAGAAGGTTTGGGTAAAATTCAGCGTCGTTTTTTATTGCCTAAAGGTGCTCTAGCCAAAGCAGTCGATGATGGAAAAGACTCATAATGGGTGGCCAAAAACAACGCGGTGTAGCACTAATCGTAGTGATGTTAATTGTTGCTATGGTAGTGATTATCGCGACCAATATTAGCAGTCGTAACCAGCTTTCAATGCGACGAACGCTTAACTTGGCTCAGTATGAACAGGCCTATTGGTACGCTCTTTCTGCAGAAGAGCTCGCAATGAAAGTACTTAAGCAAGACTTTGAAGACTCTGAAGGAACGATACATTTACAACAATATTGGGCGTTAGCCAATGTCGCTTTTCCGGCCGAATATGGTGAAATTGTCGGTGAAATCCAAGATATGCGGGCTTGTTTTAATGTCAATGCAGTCGGACAAGCCTCAAAAGAAACCGATAACGGCCAGCCTAAAATGACAGTTTCAGCCCAGCAGTTTCAATCGTTGCTGATCAGCATAGGGGTAGATGATTTTGGCGCGGAGCAGCTTACCTATTTGCTTAAAGATTACATTGACGAAGATACTTTGTCTGGCCCATTTGGTGCTGAAGATGCTGAATATGAGTCGCGTAACGTACCGTATCGTGCTGCTAATACATTGATGCAGCATCGCAGTGAATTACGGGCTGTGCTAGGGTTTAACCAAGATGTATATATGAACATTTTACCTTATGTATGTGCAATACCCGGCGAAGACAGCCAGTTATTAAATGTCAATACCATTAAGGTGGAGCAAGCTGCTTTACTTGCCGGAATGCTAGAAAATAAAATATCAGTCAGCGAAGCCGAAAATATTATTAACAATCGCCCCGCCGATGGATATGAAAAAATTGAAGAGTTTTGGGAAGGTTCGTCACTTAGTGGCATAAAACTGGAGGCCGATGTAAAGTCTAGTTTTGTGGTCGATAGCCAGTATTTTTTATTGAAAGCTGGGGCTAAGGTTGATAACGCAATATTTCGAATGGAAAGCGTCCTTAAGCGCAATGGTAAAAATATAGATGTGCTCACCCGTCAATACGGTGGCCAACAATAATAACAAATTCATTGCGTAACAATGCGTATTGAAATTGGTGGAGAATAACAGTGTCTGAACGGCTATTTATCCGGTTAGGAAAAACATCAGAACACCCATGTTCATGGCTGGTATGGTCTGAGCAAGAGCAAGAAATTATCGCGTCGGGTGAGTTATCTGATGCTGCGAGCCTTAGCACATTAGCTGAACGTGCGGGTAATCGCCCCGTTGATGTACTTGTGCCCGCGGCCAATATGACATTGACACAAATAATGTTACCCGAAAAAGGTCAACGCCAAGCATTAAAAGCATTGCCATACATGTTAGAGGAGTCATTAGCTACAGATGTAGACAAAATGCATTTTGTTGTTGGCCCTCGTGAAGGCGAACAACTCAATGTGGCTGCTGTGGCACATGAACAAATGCAAACATGGCTTGAATGGCTTCATCATGCTGGTTTAAAAGTGAAGCGTATTGTACCTGATTGTTTAGCATTGCCGTTAGAGCAATGTCGTTGGGCGGCAATGAGTGTCGGCGGTGAATATTTAATCAGAACCTCAGAAGGCGGTGGCGTTAGTTTACCTAAAGCATGGTCTGCATTTGCACTGCCGCAGTTACTCACAGCGGCACAACCCAATGACGACGAATCTATTAGCGTAGCAAGTTACAGTGATGATATTGCATTTGAAGGCGTAGATATTAACAACAAGCCACTAGACTTGCCGATGATGGTATTAGCAAAAGGCATTTTGCACGCCCCCATCAATTTGCTAAGTGGAGCTTATAAGCCACAATATGAATACAGTAAGCAATTACTCACCTGGAAAAATACTGCCATTGTAGTGGTAATTGCGATTGTGTTAGCTCTGGTAAATAAAGGTTTAGCCATTCATCAACTCAATAACCATACCGCTGAGCTGCAAGCGCAAAGTGAAATGATTTTTAAACAAGCCGTTCCGGGTGTAAACCGCATTGTAAATATGCGCTCACAAATGGACAGTGTTTTGCGCAGCATGCAGGGCCAAGGTGGTGGCGCGATATTTTTTGAAATACTCGATGGTTTAAAACCTGCATTTACTAAGGTGCCAGAACTTAAACCAAACACCTTACGTTATGAAGCAAATCGTAATGAGTTACGTATGCAAGTCACAGCAAAAACCTATGGTCAAATCGAAAAGTTTAAAGAGCTTGTCAATAAAGACTACCTCATCGAGGGTGGTGCAATGAACAGTGGCGAAGAAAGTGTTACTAGTACGCTGACGTTAAGGATCAAATAACATGGGAAACATGCGTAGTTGGTGGCAGAGTTTGGCCACAAGAGAGCAGCAACTTGTTGGTTTTTGTGCCGCGGTATTAGTTATTGGCATTGTTTATTGGGGGATTTGGACACCGATAGCAAATGCACAAGACACCGCTGAACGTAACAATGCTGCCGCCCAAAAAATGTTAAATTATGTTAAACAAACTGCCAACAAAATAGCTGGCCTGAAACAAGCGGGCGCGCAAGCTAAAGTCCGTGGTAGCTTAAGTGCAGTGGTTAACCAAACGGCAGGACAATATAAATTAGAGATCACCCGTATGCAGCCGCAAGGCGATAAAATCCAGCTATGGATGGATGACGTACCATTTGATTCACTGTTGGGTTATTTACACGACTTAGTTGTACAAAAAGGCTTAACGCTAGATAGCGTAGACCTAACCGAATCAGACGTTGCTGGCTTTGTAAAAGTAAGACGTATTCAGCTTTCTCAATAAGGATTTTTTGTGAGTTTATTTTCAAAAATTGTCATTGGCGTCATAGTTTACATAATGTTCTTACTAATCTATTTACCTGCAAATTGGTTAGTCAGTATTGCCCCTTTACCTAACAATGTGGCTATCAGTGGTGCTGAAGGTACCCTTTGGCAAGGCAAAGCGGCGTTAATTACGGTTAATCAACGTCAAGTAGAACAGGTTAGTTGGCAATTAAGTCCGTGGGGACTATTGACTGGTAAAGCTAATATCGATATCAACGTCGGTAATCGTGCTACCCCCGTAAATGGAAAAGGCAGTATTAGTTGGTCATTGTCTGGGGTGAGTGCAAAAAATATCCGTATTGATCTGCCCGATAGCTTTTTATTAGAAGGTGCTCGCTTACCTTTTAATACCCACATTGATGGCGATGTAAGTCTAATGCTTGAAGTGTTAAAGCAAGGTCAACCATGGTGTGAGCAATTAAATGGCAAATTGTTTTTAAATAATACTAACGTTAAAAATCAATATGGTGTTTACCCGTTAGGTAATATCGCTTTAGGGCTCAGTTGTCTTGATGGGCAACTGCAAATCGCCACCGATGAAACCCAAAATGCATTAGGCTTAACGGGAACCGCTATTTTAGGGGAGTCAAACTTGGTTAAGGTTAGCGCTAAAATTAAGCCGACTGATGATCAACCTAAAGATTTACGTGAGTCATTATCATTTTTAGGCCGACAAGACAGCCAAGGATATTACCCTATCAATTATCAAGGTGTCGTTCCTGGGCTGTAAAGCTAACGATTTGTAACTAATTAACGCCTTGATACCACTATCAAGGCGTTGTTATATCAGGTTGCTGTATGGTTTGCAGTGCCAATGATAGCGGTTTGTAATCCGTAATGGCCAAAAAGTGGGTGAATTCAACATGTGGCTTTTGGCTATCGGGATTTTTAATCCCGAGCTGATAACCTACGCCAGCTTTTTTTGAAGCAGCCAAAATCACTTCACTGTCGTCTATAAATAAGCATCGAGTAGGATCTAAACTAAATTTATCAAATGCATACTGCCAAAATTGCGGATGTTCTTTGGGGTAACCGCTCTCATGACTCGATAATATATCGTCTAATCCATGGGCTAAATTGGTGTGAGTTAATTTAAGCGCTAAACTTTGGGGGTGGGCATTGGTAAATAAAATACGTTGTTTACTTGCCCCAGCCAATGCCTGTAAAAAAGGCATGCTGTCTTGGCGAAGTTTAATTCTGTCTGCCGATGCATGGTGTAGCGCCAAAATATCGAGTTGTAAATAGCGTTGCCAGTAATCAAGACAATACCAATCTAAGGTGCCGACCACATCGTAATAAGCTTGTCTGACAAGTGTATTGGCTTCATCCAAGCTTATCTGGCGTTGCATACTTAATTGTTGTGGCACAAGATGTAACCAAAAGTGGTTATCAAAGTGCAAATCTAATAACGTACCATCCATATCAAGCAACACTGTGTCTATGGCATTCCAATCAAACATCAATTAATCCTTTACAGAAAAAAAACATAGCAATCACTTGTGGTTATCTCTATTTATACTAGCCTTGAAGTTAGTTTTTAACATTTATGGCACCATTTTGATATGCATATATGTTCATTTGCTCTGTTAGCGAAAATCAATAATATTGAACAATTACGGCAAGAGGTTGATACCTTACCTGAAAATGCATGGTTACCCCATGTGAATAAACTAGATTATCAAGGCCATTGGGATGTAATGCCATTACGTTGCGCGGTAGCGCATCAAACTGCCCATCCTATTTTACAAGCTTTTGCCATTCAAATGGATACTCAATGGCGTGATTTACCCATACTCGATACTTGTCCTGGAATCGTCAATCTGCTCGATTCACTTGCCTGTACAGTGAAATCAGTGCGTTTAATGCGGCTACAGCCTCACTCGAAAATAAAACCCCACAGGGATATTGGTCTGAGCATAGAACAAGATGAAGCCCGGCTACATTTGTCTTTACAAACTAATGATAAATTGCATTTTATGGTGAATGATCAATTAGTACCTATGGTTGCTGGTGAACTTTGGTATATGAATGCAGACCAAATACACAGCGTTGAGAACCATGGAACAGAGGCAAGAATTAATCTGGTGATTGATTGCGCCGCCAATACTTGGTTAAAGGAACTAATCAATGCAGCAAAAATTACCCCCTAAACACGCGGCACATTTTAGCCAAGAGCGTCTTATTATATTTACCAACGCCTTGCTATTGGCTAAAACCGCTGGCGAGGCTAAACAGCTTATTGACCCCATGCTGACTCAATTGTGTCAATTTACGGATGTTGAATTACATCCAGAGTCATTTTTAGATTCAGAAGCGAGTTATACGACCTATGGTAAAGCCGTATCGCTTATTACCGCTGCTCAGTGCGCCGAAGACCCTGAGAGAGGGCGTGTGTTTATTCAGGGTATTTATAAAGCCATTCAAGACAAGTTAGTTGCAAACTCACTGCGTCCTGTACACATTTTATATGCAGGTACAGGCCCTTTTGCTTGGTTATTATTGCCTCTTTTGCCACTCTTTTCTGCTAAGCAGATCCAAGTGACTTTGCTTGATATTCACCCAACGTCGTTAGATAAAGTTGCACATCTGCTTGCTCACTTTGGCTTAACAGACCGCATAGCAGAATGGATATGTGCCGATGCGACGTGTTGGCAACCCGTAAAAATACAAAAGTTTGACTTAATCGTTTCTGAAACCATGAAGCATTTGTTGCAGCAGGAACCGCAGGTACAGATTTTTAGTCATCTACAAGCATTTCTTGCCGAGAATGGAACATTGATCCCGCATAATATTGAGCTTGATGCTTGGCTTGAGTGTCGGTCTGTAGGTAACCTCACAGAGGCACATTATTTAGGGCCTTTATTTGCACTTAACCTGCAAACTGCGCGCATGTTGGCTAGCGGTGATCGTAGCTTGTTGGCGGGTGACTTACGGCTTCCTGACTTCCCCCCGAAACAGGTTAGCCTAAAATTAACGACGGCCATTCAAGTTTATGGTGAGCATAAGTTGAGCGAAAATCAGTCTCAACTTACTTTGCCTAGGTATCAGCGTCAGCTCTGGCTTAAACCACAATCTCGTTTGAGTTTTCAATACAAACAGGATGAAAATCCTGATTTTGTTTTTGACTTTGCAGAGCAAAAAAATGAGCTAGTGTCGAGTAAAGATATGAGTTGTTTAGGGGTTTATCATTTGCAGCGCCTATGGCAAAAAGCACAGTTAGATAAACGCGGTCAGTCCCTACCTGAATGGAAGCATGAATGGCACTTAGACCATGCGGTGTTAAATCTTTGTGGTATCGGTTTAGAACCAGGAATGAAAGCCTTATATCAATATGATAACGTTCAGGAGTTTGTCACTTTTATTCAACATTCAACCAAGCTAACTTCGGAAGATATAACAAGCATTAATCAAGATATAGCAGATATTTTGCATAGGGGATTGCAACTGTCTTTATCGAATCGTCATGCTAATCCAACTAAGGTGTTAAACCAATCACAACTCGACTTTTGGCATCGAGAAGGCTATTTAATTATTCCTCAAGTATTATCGACGCAACAATGCACGGCAACTCAAGCATTAATTTGGCAACAATTGAACGCGACAGAGGATGATCCTCAAACGTGGTATCAGCCTCAAGCATTAATGCAAAAAATCATGTTGCAATTGTTTCGTCATCCACTACTCGATACCAATCGACAAACACCGTTTATCCGCCAAGTATTTGAACAGCTATGGCAGCAAACTGATCTTGTTATGAGTACCGATAGAGTGAGTTTTAATCCGCCAGAAACGGCCATGTGGCGTTTTCCTGGGCCAAATATGCATTGGGATTTACCACTGACATCACCCGTTAACTTTGGCACACAAGGGTTAATTTATTTAACCGATACCAGCATTGATCAAGGGGCATTTTGTTGTGTGCCTGGTTTTCATTTGCAAATAGACGATTGGCTTACAAGCCAAGATAAAACCGACGATGAGCTACAACAGCAAGTTTGGTCACAATGGCCTGTTAAGGCTATTGCTGCAAAAGCGGGGGATTTAATTATTTGGCACCACGCGTTACCACATGGTGCTAGCCCTAATAGAGCGGCGTTACCACGTATGGTGCAGTATGTTAATTTCTATCCAGCAGAAATCGCTCAGACGTCTGCATCATGAAACAATTACAAACGCTAAGCCCGTTGCAGCGTGTTGAGTCAACACACGATTCAACAGGTAATCTATCTTCACCGCTCAATCGACAGCCTCAAGCGATGTACTGGCAACTACTGCACAACAATAAACAGTTAATCAATTTGTATCAGGCTAATAGCATTGCGCAATTTGTTGCATTAATGGCGCAGTATCTTCAGTGGCCCAATCTGAATGTTGAACAAATGCTGGCTTTTATTGCTGGACAACAAAGCGATTTTACGCCAGATCTAGCGCGTTTTAGTCAATGTTGGATGCCCAATCGTTACGATAAAACCAGTAAAACCGTGAGTTGGTTACCTGCCTTTTGTTCGTTGACAAAACCTTTTTTAGAAGACAGCTTAAGTGATGCTAATCGTAGTCTATTGGCCACTTTCATTAAACCTGTAACCTTATTTAAGCCTCTGCTTGCTCAGCGTGAGAGTGTGCCTGAAGTTTCTCCTGATTTAATGATTTTTCATTGGTCACGTTGTGGTTCCACTTTAGTCTCTGGCAGTTTTGCTCAGTTAGATAACTGTTTGGTGCTCTCTGAACCTGTTTTTTGTAGTGAGGTGATTCATGACACCGATTGGCCTGAAGTACTCAAGCCACAATTAGTGGATTTGTGTTTAAGGTTACAAGGGCAATTTAGGCAACAGAACCGAGATTGTCAGCGCAATAGTGCAGTCAACAGTAGCTCAATTGTTCATTCCTCATCGGCTAGCGCTGATGTGATAAACAAACTCGTCGTGAAATGGAACGCATGGGATTTAGCATTTTGGCCGATGCTGCTTGCACTTTACCCCAAGAGTCGCGTGCTATGTTTAATGCGAGAACCGCAAGCTATTTTGGCATCTCATTCACGCCTTTTAGGTCGGCATATGGTCCAAGCTGCACACTTAATTTCCCCTAAATGGCACGACGATGTTTTGTTGATGGCATTAACTAAGCCAACTCAAGAGCAGTATAGCCTTGGTGTTTTGATGCATTTAGCGCAATTGACCCAAGATTTATTACAAACTGGCCGTGTGATCTTACTGGATTACCAGTATCTACAAAAACAAAAGCCTGTCAGCTTGGCGACTCTTCTAGCCTGGCCGCTACAAGAATATGAGCTAGAACGTTGGCGAGTGCATTGGCAATTTGACGCAAAACATCAAGGGCAGGCATTCAAACCTGCCGATATAAACCAACCTGTGACAATTCATCCATCGTCGAAAGCCATGTGGCATGCATTATTAAATCACCATAAGCAATTACTCACTTTGTCTTCTGTTGGAGATCGTTAATGTTAAGTCAGCTAAACCCACTATTGAACCTCAGTGTACGCCCCGCTAGTGACGATGACGTATTTATCATGGCAGAGCTGTTTTATGCTACCCGCAGCGATTTCTATCAGCTTGGTTTACCCCAAGCTGCAGTGGATTTGATATTGCAACAGCAATATCAACTGCAACAAATGTCCTATAAAAGCCAGTTTCCTAGTTCAAGGGATTATATCCTATGCTGCCAAGCTCAAGTGATTGGTAAGCTGACCTTAGCGATTAATCCAGAATGTTTGCACCTTGTTGATTTGGTGCTCGCTCCAGCGGCGCGCAGTAAAGGCTTTGGTTCAGCTGTGTTAGATGCTCTTAAACATGATGCCAAGGTGCAGAAAGTGCCTATTCGTTTGGCTGTCGCGCGGGATAATCCAAGAGCGAAAGCGCTTTATCTTCAACAAGGTTTTACGCTGCAAGGCGTGACAGAGACTCATGAAAGTATGCAATGGCAAGCATATAAATGAATAATATTACGAGTCAGATTAGCAGAAAGAAGACTAACAGAAGGTTTGTTGATGAGGCTCTACTTTATTGTTAATGAAATCTAATGTATATTTTTTGTTATATGTTGGTTGAAATATTGTTTTTTACTAAGCTTATATCGTTTGTACCATTGTCATTGTTTGCACAGGTGGTAGGCAGTACACAGCAAGAAACTTGATATCGTCAATCTAGGTAACTCGTTTTGCGCTTTACATATCAGAAATCCTGACGTTTAAAACAAGCAAGGTTAATTAGCTTAATTGTCAATAATCTAAGGAGAGAAATAATGTCAGAGCCATTTATTGGAGAAATTCGCATGGCGGGCTTTTCGTATGCCCCTCGTGGATGGGCTTTTTGTAAAGGCCAACTCTTACCTATTGCACAAAATACTGCATTGTTTTCGCTGTTGGGTACGACCTACGGTGGTAATGGTACGACTACCTTTGGACTGCCAGATTTATGCGGTCGTAGCCCTGTTGGTGCGGGGCATGGTCCTGGCTTATCACCTATTGCACAAGGGGAAGTGTTAGGCCGCGAATATGAAACCATTCATAGCACTCAAATGCCTGTACACACCCATAGTGTGACCACGACTGCCGCGGCTACAAGCACTGGTGAATTACAAGTAGCAGCCACTGGTTCTAATGCATCGGCGACCCCTTCCGCAACCAATAATGTTTTAGGTGCTTCTGTTGCCGGCGGCCCACCTTCTGCCGCTATTTGGTCAGATCAATTAACCGATCCAGTGACACTTGCTAACCCAGAAACTATCAATACAACGGTAGATGTCAATGTTACTGTGCAGCCAACTGGTGGCAGTCAGCCATTACCAATACGAGATCCTTCTTTAGGCATTAATTTTATAATTGCAACGGAAGGTATTTACCCAGCTCGTAATTAATTGAAGATTGGTTCGATAATAGATAGGGCATTATGGCGATGCCTCTAAGACATTTGGGAATAGAAATCATACAGTGCTTTAACATAAATTCTGTTTGTTATTTCCATCTCACTGGCTCTTCATCATTCGGTAATGGATTAAAATTAAAATGAAAAATATACTCCTCAAAAAATGTCTGCTGCTTTGGTTGGTTTTGGGTTTATGTTGTATGCCGGCTCTGGCGGCGGAGACAACACTCACTTTTACCAGTGACGGTGCATGGACTGATGGTATAGCCGAAGATGGGGAGGGAGGTTCAACGGATATTCCCTCGATTACAATACAGGTGCTAAATATTACCGATGAGGCAGGTGGTAATTATGGGGGTATTTCATGGATGTCCGCTATTGATTTAGGCAATAATGGTAATTTTTCCGGTTTGACTGGGAATGGTTTTATAGAAACCAAAGGGATGGCCATTAAGTCCAGTGATGGGAGTGAGTTCCAGATAAATGGATTTGGTTATTACAACTGGGCTGAGACAACCAGTACAACCGTAACGGTGAAAGGTTATCGTGACAGTGGTGAAGTCGCAACTATGGATTTTGAGGCTTATGATTCAGGATACAATCCGCAAAATGTTACTTTAGATAGTACTTTTGATAATGTCGATGAAGTCAGGCTATACATTTCTGCAGGAGGGTATCGAGGTAATCAAACAGCGACAGGCCACTCAATTAATAACATCATCATTCCTGATATTACCTCACCAGAAATTACCTCAATAACATCAAGTACTGCCAATGGGACTTATAAGGTAGGTGATGTTATTAGTGTACAAGTTAATTTCAGTGAAGCGGTTACTGTAATTGGTACCCCACAATTAACGCTAGAAACAGGCACCACAGATAGGGGCGTTGATTATTCCAGTGGTAGTGGAACGAGTGTGCTGACGTTTAGTTATACGGTGCAAGCGGGGGATAATAGTGCTGACCTTGACTACGTTGCTACTAATTCGTTGGCGTTAAACGGTGGCACTATTAGTGATGCGTCGAGTAATAATGCCACCCTTACTCTACCTTCGCCAGGAGGGGCAAATTCTCTTGGCGCAAATAAAAGTTTAGTGATCGATGGTGTCGTTCCTACAGTGTCGAGTGTTACGGCGAGTACAGCCAATGGGACCTATAAAATTGGTGATGCTATTAGCGTACAAGTCAATTTCAGTGAAGCGGTTACTGTAACTGGCACCCCACAATTAACGTTAGAAACAGGCTCCACAGATAGGATCGTTGACTACGTCAGTGGCAGCGGTAGCAGCGTTTTGACGTTTAGTTATACTATTCAAACTGGTGATAATTCAAGTGATTTAGATTATGTAGCAACCAGCTCGCTAGCCCTAAATAGTGGGACTATTTTGAATTCTGCGGGTAATAGTGCTGCGTTAACCTTAGCATCACCAGGAGGAGCTGGCTCTTTAGGTAGCAATAAAGACCTGGAGGTGGATGGTATCACTCCTTCTGTTACCAGCACAGCTCCTAGCGGGGGGGCATCATCAACAGATGCTAGTGTAGATTTTACGGTGAATTTTAGTGAGTCTGTCAGTAATCTTTCAAGTGATGATTTTGCGCTTAGCGTAACGGGTAGTGCCGTAGGTACCATTGCCAGTGTATCTGCCAGTAGTGGTAGTAGTGTCACGGTTAGTGTGGTGAGTATTAGTGGCAATGGCTCGATTAAGGTCAATCTAAATGGCGCTACCGATATCACAGATACTGCGGGTAATATTGGGCCTGCTTCTTATACCAGCGGTACAAGTCATACAGTGTATATTCCAACCGTGCCCGATGCTCCAACAATAGGCTCAGCCACACCATCAAACGCCACAGCGAGCGTTAGTTTCAGTGCTCCAGCTAATAATGGCGGCGCGGCGATAACAGCTTATACCGTAACGTCTAGCCCAGGAGGGGTGACGGCAACGGGAGCTGGCTCGCCTATTGCTATAACAGGTCTAACCAACGGAACGGCTTACACTTTTAGTGTAACAGCAACAAATAGCGTCGGCACAAGTGCAGCATCAAGTGCTTCCAATAGTGTGACACCCCAAGCATCACAAGCCATAACATTTGCTAACCCTGGGGCGCAAAACTTTGGCACTACCCCTATATTATCAGCAAGCTCAACTTCTGGGCTTACACCTACTTTTACCTCATCCACTACTGGCGTATGTACTATCACCAGTGGCGGCGCGTTAACGTTTGTGACAACCGGTACGTGTACCATTGATGCAGATCAGTCAGGTAATAGTAGTTATTTGGCTGCGGCAACCGTCAGTCGTTCGTTCAGTGTTAATGCGGTAGTACCAGGAGCACCTACAGCGGCGAGTGCAAGCGCGGGTGATACTCAGGCATCCGTTAGTTTTACTGCTCCAGCTTTCACTGGTGGCTCTGCAATTACAAGTTATACCGCGACTTCTAGCCCTGGTGGTCTCACGGGTACTGGTATGGGGTCGCCTATCACTGTGGCTGGATTAACCAATGGTGTGGATTATTCTTTTACCATTACGGCTACTAACTCTACGGGCACTAGTGTGGCTTCTAGCGCATCCAATAGCGTCACGCCCAAGGCGTCGCAAACCATCACGTTTAGCAATCCTGGTGCACAAAATTTTGGTTCCAGCCCAACATTAACGGCGACTGCCAGTTCAGGGTTAACACCGGTGTTTACGTCATCAACCACTGGTGTGTGTACAGTGAGCAGTGGCGGAGCCTTGGCTTTAGTTACCTCTGGTACTTGTATTATTAATGCAGATCAGGCGGGGAGTGCAGCTTATTCTCCAGCGACTCAAGTGAGTCAAAGCTTCTCTGTTAATGCCGTGGTTGCTGGCGCGCCGAGTATTGGAACCGCTACTGCAGGCGATACCCAAGTGAGTGTTAGCTTCAGCGCCCCAGCGAGTAATGGCGGCGCGGCGATAACGGCTTATACGGTAACATCAAGCCCGAGTGGAATAACGTCCTCAGGCGTTGGGTCACCATTGACTGTGATGGGACTCTCTAATGGCACAGCGTATACTTTTAGTGTCACTGCCACAAACTCAGCAGGTATCAGTGCAGCATCAAGTGGCTCCAACAGCGTGACGCCTAAATCGGCACAAACTATTACGTTTACTAATCCCGGCGCGCAAAGCCTTGGTTCTACGCCAGCGTTAACCGCAAGTGCAAGCTCAGGCTTAACCCCCGTGTTTACATCATCGACTGCGAGTGTCTGTACCGTTACCACTGGCGGTAGCCTTACCTTTATTACCGCTGGGAGCTGTACGATTAACGTTAACCAAGCCGGTAATGGAAGTTACTTAGCCGCACCTCAAGTGAGCCAGACTTTCACTGTGAATGCTGCGGTTATCAGTGGTGCCACTTATGACAATAGTCTTCATTTACTTAACGTTACAGGAACTGACTTTGTTGGTATTGCCGGTGCAGTAAATGATATAGATGTCAGTAAGTTAACTTTGACTGGTGAAGGTGGGGAAACTTATGCCCTAACAAGTAATGATGTCGAAATCGTAAATAGTAGTGCTTTTGCTGTTTCGTTAAATACTACTGATAGCGCTCAAATTGAAGCCATTTTTAACAAAGACGGTGTGAGTTCAACCGGTGGTACAACATACAATCTGGCCGTAGCTGGTGGGTGGAATGGTATTAATAGCACTAATTATCCCGACCAAATCAATGCTGTAGCCGTTAGTAATGTCTCAGTTCCCACTATCGACAGTGTTACCTATGACGCCAACACGGGCGTGTTTATTGCCACTGGGACTGGATTTGTGAAGTTGGCGGGTAGCAACAATGATATTGCCGCGAGTAAAATCAGCATATATGGCGAAAGCCTTGCCGTGATATCAATCCCGAATGTTGATATCACCTCAAACACAAGCTTTACATTTACATTAAGCAGTGCAGACAAGGATATTGTAAATACCCGATTGAATAAAAATGGAACCATTTCTACCAGCGGCTTACATTATAATTTTAGTGCGAGTGAGGATTGGGCTGCAGGAGCAGATCCTGTTGTGAATGTTGCAGACTCATTAACCAATATAACGGTGAGTAATGTGGCTACACCTACAATTACTAACGTTAGCTATAACCCTATGACAGGAGTGTTAGATGTTCAGGCGACGGGAGTAGCTCAATTCCAGGACGGTGGTTTAAACGATGTGATCGCCAATAAGTTTACCTTTAAAGGGCAAGGTGGCACTCGCTATACCCTTACCGACACACCGAATATTGATGTAACAGATTCCAATGCTTTTTCGCTACAATTGAGTGTGACTGATAAGGCTGTGGTTAACACTATTATCAATAAGTCTGGTTCTCGTGCTATTGATAATTCTCTTTATAATTTAGCAGCAGCAGAAGATTGGGCTGCTGGTGCAGATCCTTCAATCACTATTACATCCGCGTTTAATAACATCGATGTTCGGTCTGCACCATATCCGCCAACTATCGGTATTGCTACTGCTGGTGATACAGAAGTGCTCGTGAGTTTTACCCCTCCTAGTGATACGGGTGGCGAACAGATCACCGGTTATACAGTAACCTCAAGCCCAGGCAATATAACTGTTGCGGGTACAGCGTCTCCATTAACGGTAACCGGCCTAACCAATGGAACGGCTTATACCTTTAATGTCACTGCGACAAATTCTTTGGGGACGAGTGCTGTATCGGCCACATCTAATATTGCTACACCTAATAAGCTTCAAACGATTACTTTTGACCATCCTGGAGGTCATTCTTTTGGCACTATTGCAACCTTAACGGCAAGTGCTAGCTCAGGGTTAACACCAGTGTTTACCTCATCCACCACCGGCGTGTGTACCATCACAAGTGCAGGCGTGGTGAGTTTTAATGCGACGGGAAGTTGTACCATCAACGT
>NZ_JBSQBN010000041.1:0-33959 GCF_053850585.1 Shewanella sp. A22 | reverse complement strand
GGTTTCAAAGTCCTTTATGCTTCGTTAGATGCTTTCAAAATAGAATCACTATTCGCTTCAATCATCTGCCTTGCCTACAGCACTTTGAACTCCCGCTGAAAGATCACATATTTAATAGGATTGGTATAACACCGTAATGCTACGCTATTGCAAAAATAGCGTGTAAAACAGTTTGGCGTAATGTTATGTAATTGTTTGTAAACACCGCTGTTAGCCTTTAACAATCAAAGATCCTTGCCTGCTCTGTCACCCTTCTGCTAATGTCCGAAACAAATAAAATAATAATTAAACAGGACGTTTGCTGTGAATGTTAAAACTTTAGGCTCTATTTCAATAGTTGCAGGGACGGCAATTGGGGGAGGCATGCTAGCCTTACCATTAGCGACTGCTGCCTTGGGGATAATCCCAGCGTTAATCTTATTGATGGTTATTTGGGGGTTATCGGCTTACACCTCGTTATTGATGTTAGAAATTAATCTTCACAGTGGTGTGGGCGACAATGTTCATGCCATTACAGGTAAAACCCTAGGAAAAGTTGGCCAACTTATCCAAGGTGGTTCATTTCTTAGCTTATTATTTGCGTTAACCATGGTCTATCTAATGGGTGGCTCATCGCTATTAGAAACGCGTTTACAGCCCATTGGTATTAACATGAGCAACCAAGTAGCAGTCATTCTGTTTACAGTGATTTTTGGTGGATTAATTGCCATCGGAGTAAAATGGATTGATAAAGTATCGCGCATTTTATTCACATCTATGGTGGTATTACTGGTCATTGTGGTGGCATTTTTATTACCTGATGTTAATTTAATCAATGCATTAAACAATTACTCAACTAACGTTGCCGAAGGTATGGCACTACAACAACTCTGGTTAGCTGCGATTCCTGTTGTATTCACCTCATTTGGGTTCCATGTCTGCATTGCAACCATTGTGCGCTACCTTGATGGCGATGCCATGTCATTAAGAAAAGTCTTGCTGATTGGTTCTACCATTCCATTAGCTTGTTACATTCTGTGGTTATTAGTGACCTTAGGTTCTTTAGGCGGTGAAACGGTTCATAGCTTTGGTGGCTCGCTACCAAAATTAGTTGCTGCATTGCAAGGGTTGGTTCAATCTAACCTTATTAGCCAAGCGATTGATCTGTTCGCAAATCTTGCCTTAATCACTTCATTTTTGGGTGTCACCATGAGCTTATTTGATTATGTTGCCGAACTCACCCGCGCCAAAGATGATGCAATTGGTCGTGCACAAACATGGTTAATAACCTTTGTACCACCGCTATTGTGTGCTCTCTATTACCCAGACGGTTTTTTTAAAGTACTCGGTTTTGCCGCAATTCCATTAGTAGTAATGATTATTTATTTGCCAATCACAATGGCATTAAAACAACGCTCACAACAATTGGACGGTTACCAAGTATCTGGTGGTCGCTTAGGGCTGATTATCGCAGGCTTACTTGGCACATTGATTGTTGTAGCGCAATTAATGGTAGCGTTGGCCTAAGTCATATATTAATGGATTTGTAAGCGAGTTTTGCAAACGCTATTAAGATGATTAAACATTTGTTAAAGTCAGGTTACGCCTGACTTTTTTGTCTCTATGGTTCAATGGTATTTCCCCCATATTTATAGATACAACTGGCAACACATTCATTACCAGCCCCCAAAAATGGAATTATATAATGAAAAAATGGTTATTAACTGTCGCAATAGCTACCAGCTTTGGCGCTACGGCAGATGAAGGTATGTGGCAACCACACCAACTCCCAGCAATGGCTGATGAGCTCAAAGCAAAAGGCTTAGAAATAAGCGCTGATTCAATTTCTAAATTGACTGAATTTCCAATGAATGCCGTTATCAGCCTCGGTGGTTGCACAGCATCATTTGTGTCGCCAAAAGGCTTAGTGGTCACAAATCACCACTGCGCATACGGTTCAATTCAGTACAATTCAACGCCCGACAAAAACCTCCTTAAAGACGGTTTTTTAGCCAAAAACTACGCCGAAGAATTACCAGCAACCCCGGGTTCACGCATTTTTGTGACTGAAGCGGTAACCAATGTTACCGATAAAGTGAAAGCGAACCAGATGGATAAGGTGGGTAATGACTTTTATAAGGGTATTGAACTACAAGAAAAAGCTTTAGTCGCTGAATGCGAGAAAGAAGACGGTTACCGCTGCCAAGTGTATAGCTTCCACGGCGGCTTAGAATATTATTTGGTTAAGCAGTTAGAAATTCGCGATGTACGGTTAGCCTATAACCCAGCAGCAAGCGTGGGTAAATATGGCGGCGATATCGACAATTGGATGTGGCCTCGTCATACCGGTGACTTCTCTTTTTATCGTGCGTATGTATCTAAAGATGGTAAGCCTGCTGATTTCAGCAAAGACAATGTCCCTTACGAGCCTAAAAGCTTCTTAAAAGTTTCGGCTAAAGGTGTCAGTGATGGCGACTTTGTGATGGTTGCTGGCTATCCTGGCCGCACTAACCGTTACCGCACGGCAGATGAAGTCAAAAACCAATTTGATTGGGCTTATCCTGAAGGAAAAGACCTACAAGAGCGCATGATTGACATCATCAAAGAAACGGCGCCAGAAGGCAGTGATGAACGAATTAAATACGAAAGCTTACTTGCTGGTTTAGCTAATTACGCCAAAAACTATACCTCGATGATTGAGTTTTATGGTAAATCAACCATGCTCGCTGATCGTAAAAAAGTAGAAAGTGATTTAGCCAATTGGATAAGCAAAGATAAAAAGCGCCAACAGCAATATGGCAAAACATTATCAAATTTAGAAAAGTTGGTTGCTAAAAGCCAAGAAAATCAACAACGTGATATTTTATTAGGTTATATCGGCTACACCACAATGATGACAACCGCGCGTGACTTGTACCGTTTAGCCAATGAAAAAACATTAGCCGACATGCAACGTGAGCCAGGTTATCAAGACCGTGACATGACTAACTTTACCTCAAGAATGGAACGCATTGATCGCCGTTATGCCGCTAATGTCGATAAAGCACTGTTAGCCGATTTACTGACCCGCTATGCATCACTACCCGCAGAGCAACATTTAACCTCTTTAGATAACGCTTTTGGTATAAACAATAAGTTTGATGCTAAAGCATTAGCTAAATCCCTCGACAACATGTACGCAAAAACCAAGCTAAGCAGCAAAGAAACCCGCTTAGCATGGATGAACAAATCAGTTGCCGAGTTTAAGGCATCTAAAGACCCATTCATCCAATTAGCCGTACAACTCTATGATGCAGACATGGCTCGCGAAAAAGAGGAAAAGCAATTAGCAGGTGACTTAATGAAAGTACGCCCACAATATATGGACGCTATCATTGCTTATAATCGCGAGTTAGGAAAACCCGTTTATGCTGACGCTAACTCAAGCTTACGTGTGACTGTCGGTAACGTTAAGGGTTATTCACCACAGGATGGTTTAGTTGCGGTACCTTTTACTCGTTTAGAAGGTATTTTAGCTAAAGACACGGGGATTGAGCCTTTCGATGCTCCGGCTAAACAACTTGAATTAATTAAGCAAAAAAAATACGGAGATTACTACATCAAAGCCGTTGATTCTGTCCCGGTTAACTTTTTATCGACTTTAGACACAACTGGTGGTAACTCTGGTTCACCAACGTTAAATGGCCGCGCAGAACTCGTCGGTTTACTGTTTGATGGTGTTTACGAAAGTATCATTGGTGACTGGGGATACGATGCACAAAGCAATCGTTCTATCCAAGTAGACAGTCGTTACATGCTTTGGGTAATGCAGTATTTAGACAATGCTGACAACTTATTAGCTGAAATGGAAATCGTTAAGTAATAATTGTTCAACATAACGCTCAGTTTACTGCGTGTTGAAGACTCAATAACTCTGCGGCCGTTAATGGCCGCATTGTTGTTTCTGCAAGATCACCTAGGCTGATATCCAACAACTGGGTGCGTTGTAAATCAATCACTTTATAACCAAGATTTTGACACATACGACGTATTTGTCGATTTAACCCCTGAGTTAATACTATCTCAAATCGATCTTCATCAGCTGCACAACTTAATGGGCTAATTTGGCAAGGTCGAGTATGCACATCACCATAAATAACCCCTTGCCCCATCGCCAATAGAAAATCAGCACTAATAGCCTTATCAACTTGGACCACATACGTTTTTGGATGATAGTAATCGGGATGCATTAACGCTTGCGTTAATTGGCCATCATTGGTGAGCAGCAATAATCCACGAGAATCTTTATCTAAACGACCTGCAGGATACAACCTTGGCAGGTTAGGTAATACATGTAGCAAACTACATGGATCAGTTACTAATAAACGGCAATCAACACCAACAGGTTTGTGATACAGCCAATACTGTTTATCTTGCACAGGTAGAATCGGTTTGTCGTCAACTAAAACCGTTACGGTTTCAGCAAGATTTATACGATCAGTATGCTTAGCGATTTGATGATCTATACTGACTCGACCGCTATCAATAAGCCGAGCCGACTGGCGCCTTGAAGCCACACCACACACAGCCAAATAATGACTTAATCGCATTGGAGTCATACTCAAAAAAGAAATAACATTAATGGGTTTCGAGTAATTGATACAGGTTTTGTTGTTGAGTTTTAATGGCAGTTAACATACTTAGCCCGAGGCTGATACACCACAAAATATTCGCCTGCGTTAATGACCACATCGCTAATGACACAATACAATACTGAGGAAAGTCAGTACTACACTCGGCAAAACCTAACAGGCTCCAATCAAACAGCGTCAATAATAACAAGCCGCTGCACAACGAAATAATACTCAACGACAGCATTCGCTTGCTCATAGTGCTACCTGGTTTGAAATAATCCACTAAGCATATGCAATGTAAAAAAATTGAGCTGAATAAATAGAGGGTAGACACCTTACGGTGTAAATCTAAAAAATTAACCGGAAACACCCCCATCAGCACGATGCTGCTCCCCACAACTCCGCCAACAATAGCTAAGTAACGACTGAGTAAATCAGGATAAGTGTTAAACACCGCCACCATCGCCAACAAGAAACATGAACCTCCCGCTAGCAATGACAAATTAAACACGACAGCCAATGATGAATTCATATAATCACCAAGAGAATCGGGGCGGATCATCAACATATCTAAACCGATATTATCGACTTGCGCTATCAATGCGCTTCCAACACCAAAAGAGCAAATGGCGGCAGCGGCCAATGACATAAATACAATCACTAGGTGTAAATCATAATTACGGACTCTATCTGTCACGGATCAACACTTTTGTCTAAAATGGGGAGTGAATGTTAACGCGGAAAACATAAAAGTAAAGCCCAAAACGACAATACCCAATCACTGGTGAATGGGTACTGATCGATTATGATTCATTAATCAAAATGCTGTCGAGTTAACTGCGCTTACGAAATATCACAATTGCTACTGCCGTTATCGCTAGGATCATACAATACCAAGCATTAGATATTGCAGTTAACGGGCTGATGGTAAACACAGATGCAATTAACAATGCTTGCGCACCATGTGGAATTAACCCTTGAATAATACAAGCAAAAATATCCAAAATACTCGCAGCTCGCTTGGGTGATACACCATGTTTCTCAGCAAGCTCTTTAGCGATATCACCCGTCACAACAATTGACACGGTATTATTAGCTACACAAGTATTGGTAGCGGCAACAATGGCAGCCATACCAAGCTCTGCGGCACGGGTTGAGGCTCCTCCATTGGCTTTAGAAAAACGTTTAATTAAACGCTCTATCTGTTTACTGACAAAGGTTAATCCACCTTGTTGCTGCATTAATGCCGCTAAACCACCCACCAACATCGACAGAATAAAAATCTCCTGCATATTAGTAAAACCAGTATAAATATCATTACCTAATTGAATAAAACTGTAATCAGAACTCAATACACCAGTCATACCAGCCAACACTATACCTAATGACAGCACCACAAATACATTTAACCCCGCAACCGCTAATACCAAAATGGTTAAATAGGGTAATACTTTTAGTATTTCAATATCCTGAGCAGCAATATCTGCATGCCCTTGGCCTGCAAACGAGAAAGCAATCAATGTGAGAATAGAGGCCGGAATCGAAAACACTAAATTTTCACGAAATTTATCTTTCATTTCACAACCTTGAGTACGAGTGGCCGCAATCGTAGTATCCGAAATAATCGATAGATTATCACCAAATAAAGCACCAGACATAACCGCTCCCGCCATTAAGGCGTAATCAATTTGAGCTTGATCAGCAACACCTAACGCTACTGGCGCAACGGCCGCAATCGTCCCCATGGATGTGCCCATGGATGTCGCAATAAATGCAGCGATAACAAAGAAGCCTGGTAGCAATAAATTTGAAGAAATAAACGACAAACCGAGTGCCACAGTAGCATCAACACCACCAGTGGCCTTAGCCACTGCAGCAAATGCGCCTGCCAATAAATAAATTAAACACATGGCAATAATATTGCTATGGCCAATACCTTCAATAAAGGTTTCTATCGCGTTATTGATGTGCTGTTTAGACAACAGCACAGCCAATACGATGGCAGGTAAAATAGCAATCACGCTGGGCAATTGGTAAAACGCATAATCAACACCCTGACTTTGGAAATATAAGCCAGCGCCAATAAATAATCCTAAAAATAAAAATAATGGCAATAAGGCCACAAACGACCCAGGGTTGTTTACGGCCGGGGTAACTGGTGAAGTAGCTTTGGTCAAAGTAATCTCTCTTTATCTTAACGGATAGGGATTGTTGGATGAGAAAAGCGAGTACGACACAATCTCGGTCATCGGTGATAATTTAACAACACGTTTAACGGTGCTAAATATTGCAGTCACATCATAACAAGTTGTGCCAAGAATAAGAGAACTCTTCACGCCTGTCAATCTAGACGTCTAGACTTCTTTGCCTCCAGAGTACTTTTTCTTCTAAAACTTGAATACTGCTACAACTACTTAACATAAACATAATCAATTTATCGATTTAACGCTATTTTTAATGTAAAAAATTGATTTAAATTAGTATTACCTTAACGGCCATTTGTTATGCTGAATGCTACTCACTGGCCCATCTCATGAACGTGAATCATTTACAATGAACAGTTCAATCGGGATGCTCAAACGAGGTGTAATATGCAACATAAACCCGACAGGATCAGTGCGATGAAACAGCTCATCGCCCAAGCAAAACAAGCCTTCCCATTAGACTCACCAGACATCTTTCGTTGTGGCCCCAGCAACAGCTGTGTAGGTTGTCCAAAAAAATTATTGGATCTGGTCGACTCAGAACTAAACTATTGGGAAACCGCCATCTATCAAGGTGTCACTCCCTCTTTCGGTGATCTTAGTCGTTTGGGAAAGCTATGTAAAAATGTCCATCGCGGTTTAGCACGTAATAATATCCAGCTTAATTCGTCCCAGAAAACGTAAAAAGCCCACAAAATGTGGGCTTAAGAAATTGAAAAAAAGGCATTATTCGTCGGCATCACCCAGCGACAACAATGTCGCGTTACCACCAATTGCAGTAATATTATTCGTGCGTGTTTTTTCGGTCACAAAACGCGTTAAGTAATGTGGACCACCCGCTTTAGGTCCCGTACCCGATAACCCTTGACCACCAAATGGTTGCACGCCAACAACGGCCCCGATTTGATTACGGTTTATGTACACGTTACCCACATTGACTTTATCAGCTAATGATAGTGCATGACCTTCGTTACGGCTGTGGATCCCTAACGTTAAGCCAAAACCTGTGCTATTGATTTCATCAACCACTTTTGCTAAATCTGCCGCTTTATAACGGATAATATGCAAAATAGGGCCAAAATGCTCTTTTTCTAGCATCTTTATCGAGTTGATCTCAACTGCAGTAGGTGCAACAAAATGACCGTTTTCAGTACCAGCAGGTAACTCAAGTTTATTGATGAGTTTACCAACTTGGCAGATATGATCGATATGAGCATTCAAGTTCGCTTTGGCGGTGGCATCAATCACTGGGCCTACATCGGTTTTAACCGAACTAGGATTACCTATCACTAATTCCTCCATGGCACCTTTCATCACTTCAATCACGCGCTCAGCGATATCTTCTTGTAAAAATAGCACTCGCAATGCAGAACAACGTTGACCTGCACTGGTAAACGATGAAGAAACCACATCGTTTACTACTTGTTCTGGTTGTGATGTTGAGTCAACCACCATGGCATTTTGACCACCGGTTTCCGCGATTAATGGAATAATAGCGCCATCACGGTTTGCCAAAGTACGGTTAATCAATTTTGCGGTACCGGTCGAGCCAGTAAAACATACTCCGCCAATACGCTCATCAGCGGTGATTGCAGAACCGACAACAGCGCCAGTGCCGGGTAAAAACTGCAATACATCGGTAGGAATACCAGCTTCATGTGCCAGTTGCACTGCACGATAACCCACTAAACAAGTTTGCTCTGCAGGTTTAGCTATCACAGTATTACCTGCTGCTAATGCTGCAGAAATCTGGCCTAAGAAAATCGCTAACGGGAAGTTCCATGGGCTAATGCACACAAAAATACCGCGGCCTTGTAAAAAAAGCTCATTCAACTCGCCTGTTGGGCCTGGAAGTAACTCAGGCTTAGCCATCATTTTCTTAGCTTGTACGGCATAGTAACGACAAAAATCTACCGCTTCGCGTACTTCATCAATACCGTCTTGGATACTTTTACCCGCTTCTCGAGTACATAACACAATCAACTCTTCACGGTTTTCTTCTAGCAAGTCGGCTAACTTTTGCAATGCGTTTGCACGGGTTTCTACTGATGTACGAGCCCAGCGAGCAAAAGCAGTATCTGCACTGGCAATGGCTTGTTCAATCGCGTTGGCATCAGCAAATGCGACTTTGCCAACAGTTAATGAAGTATCAAAAGGGCTAACAACAGTTTGAACTTCACCCGTTAAGGTTTGCCCGTTTACTAACGGACCTGCTGTCCATTGAGTATCACTATATTTATCCAGCGCAGCAAAAAAGGGCTCTGACTCAGAAATAATGTTCATATTTAATCCTTTAGAGTTTTTACGTTCTGCACCGAAAATATCAGCCGGTTTAACAATTTTTTGATTAGCTAACGACTTGTAACCTAATAAGGTCACGAGTGGATGAATCACCAAGCTTTCAATTGGCGTATTAGGGTCAACGAGTTTATGTACAAATGAAGTATTGGCACCGTTTTCCAGTAAACGACGGACTAAATACGGCAGTAAATCTTTATGAGCACCAATAGGAGCATAGATACGTACTACTTTAGCACCGCTTTCAGCTAGCATGGTGTCGTAAAGCTCTTGGCCCATACCATGCAAACGTTGGTATTCATATAAACGGTCGCCAGCCATAGCATCAATACTAGCGACGGTCTGGGCATTATGGGTGGCAAACTGTGGGTATATTGCACCACGAGTTGTATCGGACAACAAATAACGTGCACAAGCTAAATAAGACACATCGGTGCCGGCTTTGCGGGTATAAAGTGGATAACCACCTTCACCAGTCTGTTGCGCCCATTTAAGCTCGCTGTCCCAATAAGCGCCTTTAACTAACCGCAGTGGAATTTCGTCACCTTGATCTTTTGCAAGACGTGTTATCCAACACAGTGCAGGTAAACAACGTTTAGAATAAGCTTGCACTACAATGCCTAACAAACCCCAACCTTTAGCGGCTTCAGACTGATAAAGTTGCTTAAACAACTTTAACGATAACTCAAGGCGATCAACTTCTTCGGCATCAATAGAAATGCCGACATTCAACTCACGCGCTTGAACAATCAATTTAATCACAGTGCCATAAAGCTCGGTTAATACACGATCTTCATTCGCCACTTCATAACGCGGATGCAATGCAGATAACTTGATCGAAATAGTCGGTCTTGGTGAATCAGATTCTGCATATTGTTGAGCACCTAAATCGCGGATAGCATTACTATAATCCGTGAAATACTTCTGCGCGTCGATGGTCGTTAATGCAGCTTCACCTAACATGTCATAGCTATGGGTATAACCAAGCTTACGTTTAGCTTCGCTATTTTTCAGCGCTTCTTTAACATCGCGGCCCAAAACAAACTGCTTACCCATAATCTTCATCGCCGCTAACATCGCTTGGCGGATCATCGGCTCACCGACACGATTGACCAAGCGTTTAAGCAAGTGACTTGGCGTACCATCTATATTACGGTCTAATTTTACAACTCTACCCGTTAACATTAAGCCCCAAGTAGAAGCATTAACCAGTAATGAATCACTTCGATTAAGGTGTTCATCCCACTGGGCACCAGACAGTTTGTCTTGAATTAATGCATCTGCTGTTTCCGCATCAGGAATACGCAGTAAAGCTTCAGCTAGACACATTAAGATAATGCCTTCTTTCGTTTCTAGGCTGTATTGCTGCAAAAAGGCATCAATACCCACCATAAGGCCTTTTTTCTCAAACTGACGCACTTTGCTCACAAGCTCATGGGCACGACAAGTCACTTGATCTATGTCTTTTTCAGACGAAGGTACAAGTTTAATTAACTCAGCTAGGTATTGCTCTTCGTCGACAATGTAGTTGTTGGTCACTGCAGTAAACAGCTCTTCAAGAGTGGCATTGTCATAGCGGCCGTCCAGTACTTCACTCGCTTTGAACATAGTATTCGCTTCCATCTGGGTCGGATTAAGGATGGTTATTATGGTTATTGAATGGACACTGTATTCACGAATATTTTATTTTGTATACAATGTACGATCTGCGTTTTCGGCGATTATACATTCAAAATGTGAACTTGGACACTATAGTTGAAAAAATACTATTAATTGTTTAATTAAGATCACTGCACATATAAAAATAACGTGATAGAGGCGCATCAACTATAAAGAAAACAAATTTAAGCCATTGTAAAACAACGATTAATACTAGATTGTATTTTTTAAAAAGCTCAGATGTAATCAATAACCAAAAAGAAATAAAAAAAGCCAACGTTTGAAACGCTGGCTTTTTCACAATAATATTAATGGCATAGTTCTGTCACTGAAAGCTCACCAAAACCTAGTGTTACATCCAGCGGCTTTTGTTGCGGCGCTGAGGACGAGGTAAATACACGAGTAAAATACCAATCAATGCGCCAATACCAGCAATTAACCCACCTTGCTGCCACATTTCATAACGTTGGTTATCAGCTACTTGCTGTACTTTTGCCTTTGCTTCATCTCGCTCTTTAATCGCTTTCGATAATGCGGTATTTAGTTCAGTCACTTTATCATTAGCCAGCTTTAGATACTCTTCGGCATTATTCGTACTATGGGTAATGTCATTTAATTGCTCATTGGCTTGCTTTAGTTGCGCTTCCATCTCAGGGAAACGCTCGCGAAAACTAGGTTGATCGGTAACGAGACTGCTTAATACCCAACCTTCACGACCTTTATGATCGATAATTTGAGTAAAATCACCTTCAGTGTTACCTAATAGTGTTATCGGTTGACCCGCTTCGACACTTCCAAGAATGCGAAACTCAGTACCCGGTCCACCGTGAATATAGGTGAACACATCATCAGAAATAAAGCGTGTTGGTTCTTGGGCTGCAAACACGCCACTTGGTGCAAGTAAAAATATAAGAATTGAAAGTACTCTTAACACGGTATTTATCCAAACTCAGAAAACTTGTTGTCATGCTATTTATTAAATGCCCTGAATGCAAGAAGGAAGTCATATGACTTCCTTCTTAAATGCATTTAACATTCACATTTCTGCAAAAATATCATACGTATTGGTTAAATTAGCTAAAGATACTCTTAATAATAAAGAAGAATACAATAGATAATGCAGCACCTGCTGGCAAGGTAACAACCCAAGACACAACAATGTTACGCACAACACCAATATTAATTGCCGCAATACCACGCGCCATTCCCACACCCAACACTGCACCCACTAAGGTTTGCGTTGTTGAAATAGGTAACCCTGTACCAGAAGCAATAACCACAGTCGATGCCGCGGCTAATTCAGCAGCAAAACCACGACTTGGGGTTAAATGAGTGATGTTTTTACCAATGGTTTGCATTACTCGTTGGCCAAAAATAGCTAAACCCAACACAATACCTACTGCACCAAGTGGCAAAATCCACCACGCAAGGACAGCCTTAGCACCAATTACACCACCACTTTCAACCACAGAAACCACTGCAGCTAATGGGCCAATTGCATTAGCAACGTCGTTAGACCCATGAGCAAAAGCCATACAACACGCCGTAACAACCATTAAAATAGCAAATACTTTTTCAACATTGCCATATTGGGTTTTTAAGTCGGCTTTGTTACTCATTTTTAAACGACTAATCGCTATTTTACCTATAATACCCACTAGCGCAGCAACAACAGTAGCTAAAAGATAAGCTTCCATTGTTGAAAAATGTATACCGACATGCTTTAACCCTTTTGTTATCGTCACAAGTGACATTACAAAACCGGCCAATGCCATGTAGAAAGGCACATATCGCTTAGCATTACTTAATGGGTCATCTGTGTTAAATATTAGTTTTTGAACACTTTGGAAAATGATAAAGGCAATAAAACCAGAAATTGCCGGTGTCACAACCCAAGAACCAACGATACCACCTACTTTACCCCATTCCACAGCGTCGGCACTGACACCCACAGCAGCAAAACCTACAATAGCACCAATAATTGAATGGGTTGTAGACACTGGCCAGCCTAATGCGGAGGCTACCACCAACCAAATACCAGCAGCAAGTAATGAGGCAATCATGCCATATACCAACAACTCAGGAACGGCAGTAAAATAACTGGCGTCGATAATACCTTTACGAATGGTACTGGTGACTTCACCGCCGGCTAGAAAAGCACCGGCAAACTCAAAGATCATTGCAATAATAATCGCTTGTTTAATGGTAATGGCATTAGAACCCACAGAGGTTCCCATTGCATTGGCTACGTCGTTTGCACCAATACCCCATGCCATCAAAAATCCAAATGCAGCCGCAATCATAATAAGAATAGGGCCGTTGGTGACTAATACATCAACCATGTTGTTTCCTTGATAACCTTTGTGATTAGTTACGAGCTAGCATTAGCTCTAGGCGGGAACCTACACGCTCAGCAATATCTGCTAAACCTCCAACCCATTCAATTATTTTGTATGTGAACATCACATCAATTGGATTCAATTCAGATTCTAATGCATATAACTGACGACGCACTTGAATTTGTAAATCATCAGAATCTTCTTCGATAACATCTAATTCATTAATCATTTTAGCCACTAACTGAACTTCACGACCACGGAAACCGGTTTCGAGTAAATCATCGAGTTCGTTAATTGCCCGCTTGGCAAGTGATACCGCATCTAAACAACGTTTTAGATAGGCACCAAAAGCATCTTGCATCGGTTGAGGGAGGACTAATTGACGGCCAATAATACGGCCAGAGATATCTTTTGCCTTGTTAGCGATTTTGTCTTGTTGAGTTAATAACTCAAGCAAGTCAGTACGTTCAACAGGCATGAATAATCCACCGGGTAGAGTCAGGCGAATTTCACGTTTAAGTGAATCTGCATCTTTTTCAAGCAAACTAATTTGCTTGCGTATCCTTATCGCTTCATCCCAGTCGCCTGAATTGGTTGCGTCAAAGAAAGGAACAAGGAGTGATGCACACTCATGTACTTTGTCAATATGTTGTTCTAAAGGCTTAAGAGGTGATTTTGCAAACACACCTAAAATAGAGTTTACTGGCATTGCCGTTTACCTATTTAGTTAATTCCAGTTTGGAAAAAGCGGGCGCATGTTAACCCAAGCGTCCGCATAATGAAACTGTGTTTTTTAATTTCGTACGACAGTTTCTCTGTTATCGTTGCTCAGTATATATGATGCGAGCAACGCTATACTAAGAGATTTTTATTACAGCAATGTGACATTATGAAGATAATATGACGCATTAGTGAACATTTAATGACAAGGCAAACACAAAGTCAATGGACGCAGAAATAGAGTTAAAACTATTCATTCAACCACAACATCATGATTTATTGATAAAAATATTGAATGAATACCCTGATTCGACCCCGCAAGGGCAGAAGAAACTCACCAACGGATATTTCGATACAGACGATTTACAACTGCGCCGTTGGGATATGGGGTTACGTGTAAGAGGGTTTGACAATCAACTAGAACAGACCATAAAAACAGCAGGCCGTGTTGTAGGTGGGCTCCATTCACGCCCAGAATATAATGTTAGCATTGATCAAAAAACACCGATCTTGTCACGTTTCCCTAAAGAAATTTGGCCCGCTGATAATAATCTTGACAAAGTATCATCATCGTTAGAGTGTATTTTCGAAACCAATTTTGAACGCCAAACTTGGCATATACACATCAACGATAGCTTAGTTGAAGTAGCATTAGATGTGGGTGAAATCATCGCTCAGCACCATATAGACCCCATATGCGAACTTGAGTTTGAATTACTTACGGGTGACACATCAGCTCTATTATTGCTCGCCACTCACATTGCAAAATCAGTGCCTTTACGCTTAGGAAAAGCCAGTAAAGCGCAGCGTGGTTATCAGCTTGCAGGTAAATCTAAGCCATTTGCTATCGAGCATATTGAATACGTGTCGTTAGCTAAAAATAATAACATACAACAAGCCGTGTGCATCTTATTAGAAACAGGTCTTGAGCGTTGGCAACTGGTTGAAAATATTTTAACGACCTCAACCGATGATCTGCATAAGCAATCATCCTTATGGGTGGAATTACTTCGTTGTGTGCGCTTACTTAGGTTAACGCTAGATCAATTTGGGTTGTCAACCCAACAAACCAGCCTATTATTTGAGCACCTCGAGCAATCCCTCCAATTTGTTAAGCCACTACAAAGTTGCTGTTTATTGTTGCAAGATGAGGCTAACTCGCTAGCTAACATTAATAATAAATCTCTTGTATGCCAGCAACTAGAAAAACATATCAGCTCAATGTCTATTGCAACCCAGCTCAACTCAATATGGCAACATCCTGAATATGGTCAATTACAATTAGCATTAGTTGATTTGTTGTTAACCATTGAAAGTGGTCAGCATCAATTGAACAAATACCCAGAACTGAGTTCATTTGCCGACCAATTACAGCAAGCATCATGGAAGCGTATTATTAAATTAATGCCAAGCACATCTGAAATGAATAGCATAGATTACCAGCATGTTGCCGATGCATTAGATGAAAGTATCTTAGTGGGGTTTGCTTATGGTGAAATGTACCAAACCAAAAAGCGTGAAGTATTCCGTGCCCCGTGGCAGGATTTAGCATTAGGGATCAGCACACTGGCCGCCTATAAAATTTTACGGCAACTGAATAAAAGACATCAGTTAGCGATTGAGTCTTGGCTAGACAACAAAGAAACCAGCTTGTTATTTGCGATGGAACACTCACGAAAAAGTGCTTTAAAAGCACCAACATACTGGTAAGCTCAGCAGAGCTGAATAAAGCAAATAAGCCGCACAATAGAAAACAGGAGAATATTATTATTCTCCTGTTTTAAGGTGGATATCATAAGTCTAAATAAGACAAATATTAATGGTTAATAAACCACTTATTTTGCTAGTGCTTGTTTTACGCGCCGGCCGTAATCAACATCCGCTTTAGTAAAGTGATCAACCATTTTTTGTTGAACATCTAAGGTCGTCTGACTTAGCGAACCCGCAATTGTTTCAACTAAACGATTTTTCTCATCATCACTGAAAATACGATAAAGATTACCCGCTTGAGTATAATCATCTTGGTTATAACGACTATACCGAGCAGCTTCACCCTCTAAACGTAATGGCGGCTCTGCGAAATCAACAACTTCGGTTAATGGAGCCTGAGTGTTTGGACCATAATTCACACTCGCATCACCACCAGTTTGGCTACCTTGATAAAGACACTGCGTACCAGCCATTGCCCCTGCACGTTGATGATGATTCGCTTTCGCGGCATGCGGACAATTTACAGGTAACTGGTTATAATTAGTCCCAATACGATAACGCTGCGCATCAGCATAAGAGAATAAGCGCGCTTGCAACATTTTGTCTGGCGATGCCCCCACTCCAGGCACTAAGTTACTCGGGGCTAATGCAACTTGCTCCACTTCAGCAAAGTAATTTTGTGGTAATCGATTTAACTCAAGTACACCCACTTCAATCAACGGATAATCACTATGCGGCCATACTTTGGTCAAATCAAACGGATTAATGGCGTAAGTATTGGCATCTGCTTCTGGCATAATTTGTAGATTCACAGTCCAACGTGGGAAGTTAGCATCTGTAATAGCGGCTACCATGTCACGTTGTGATGAATCAGGGTCGATACCTTTTAGTATATCCGCTTGTTCGCCCGTTAAATTCACTACGCCTTGTTGTGACTTAAAGTGAAACTTAACCCAAAAACGTTCGCCTTTTGCATTCCAAAACGAGAATGTATGCGAACCGTAACCGTGCATTTGTCTATAGTTAGCAGGAATGCCACGGTCTGACATTAAAATAGTCACTTGATGCATCGACTCAGGATTTAGCGACCAAAAGTCCCACATCGCTTGCGGGTCTTTTACATTGGTTTGCGGGTGACGTTTTTGAGTATGAATAAAATCAGGAAACTTAATACCATCACGGATAAAGAATGTTGGCGTGTTATTACCAACAATATCATGGTTACCTCGTGCAGTATAAAAACGTAAACCAAAACCACGTGGGTCACGCTCTGCATCAGCGGAGCCCATTTCGCCACCTACCGTTGAGAAACGTATAAACGTTTCTGTTTGTTTACCAGCGCCATTAAAATGATCCGCTATGGTAAATTCACTTAAATCCTTAGTTAGTGTAAATGTACCGTACACCCCCGTTCCTTTAGCATGAACCACGCGCTCAGGAATGCGTTCACGATTAAAGTGAGCAAGCTTTTCTATTAAATGCCAATCTTGTAAAAGTAGAGGGCCACGTTCACCAGCCGAGATTGAATTTTGATCATCTGCTACTGGGGCGCCATTTTGGCTGGTTAAATAATTACCTTGATTCATTTGTTGCTCCTATGCGCGGTCTTCTAACCACTGCTCAATTAAGTCGTAAACTGTTGCCATGATGATTTCCCTCACTCAACTCATCACTCGATGGAGACATAATAGAAGCCTAACGCAATTATTAAAAACGATTAAAATAGATAAGGGCAACCTTTAAAAGCGATTTAGATAATTGTCAGTAATTGAAAAAATAGATGACGAGTAACCGCAGGCAATAAAAAAGCCAAAATTTTCATTTTGGCTTTGTCAGTAAACAGATTAATTACTCTGATGGTGGGGGCGGATCGCGATATAACTTAACCAAATAATAAGCATCAATTAACACAATAAAAAAGTTAACCAGTGCCACTGGAATAGCATCAATAGCCAAACCATAAGCCACAAACAACCCAGCACCAAGTAGGTTCCACCAGCGTAATTTCTTAATGTTAGACATCATCAATGAAATAGCTACAACGACTGAAGCTAAATAACCAACCCATTCCCAGATATTTATACTGTCCATGGATGTTCCTTGTAGTAAATGCAAATACACAATTTAAGCCACTGACAACGTAGGTTAACGCTGTAATTAGCAGAAAAACTGCCAACTATAGCCAAATAGATAACCGGCGGCTACATAAGCTAACCATTGTAAATTTATAATACATGACTCAACATACTAAAAACCTTGATCGATTGCAGGTTCCACTTACCATTAATGATAATAACTTATCGCTCAACCACTGCTGCGGTCATGCGTGAAATACAGCATAACTCCCCAGCGCTATTGCGGATCAAGATTTCCCAAACCGAACTGCGTTTTCCCAAGTGTACGGGTTTAGCCGTTGCCGTTAACTCACCATTTCGCGATGCTTTTAAATGATTAGCGTTGATTTCTTGGCCTACACAATAGTAACGATTAAAGTCGACCACAAAGTTGGCGGCATAACTGGCTACGGTTTCCGCGAGTGCGACATTCGCGCCACCATGCACAATACCCAGTGGATTATGTATCGAAGGATTGGCAGGCATAGTTGCTACCATATAGTCATCGCCAATTTCAGTAATTTTAATGCCTAAGGTTTGCATTAAGGTGCCTTTACCCTGCATCCCAGCATCTAAACGAGCACAATCTTCTAAAGTAACAGTCTTAAACCAAATACTCATCTTTAACGTCCATCATTACATTGTTAGAAGTTCAGTGTACTGATTAGCTTAAACTTTTAAAAGGTAAACGCGAGTAAGAATGCTCACTTATGGAAAGGATCCGCAGCTCTTATTGTTGCATCCAATCCTCCCTCCCTAGCAACACATTAAGTCACTAATTCGCTTTGGCTTTGATAGGTTTGGGCCCAACGCAATAACTCAACTCGGTTGCGTGATTCGGTTTTACGAAAAATAGAAGAAATATGTGCTTTCACAGTATGTTCACTAATACACAAACGCTGGGCGATTTCTTTATTGCGCGCTCCACTAGAAACGAGTTGAATAATGGTTCTTTCTCGGCTTGTGAGTCTTTGGAGCATGGCAACCGTAACGGCAGGAATTTCAGCACCTGTATCTAACTGTTGGACTAAGCGTCTAAAAATTTTACTGATCAATGGGCGGTCGTACCACAACTCATCTGACACCATTTTACGCAAACCCGTTAGCATTAAATCCATACGTTGGTCGCTGTACAATAAGCCACGAACACCAGAAAGCAATGCCGACTCTTGATCGAGCGAGCCACGTTCAACTTGGTATAGTGCAACGGGGACATGAGCCACTAAACGCGATACCAATAGGGGAATACCCTTATTGTCTAGAGCTGCACCTTTTTGTGAAATGAAGTAAAAATTATTGGATTTTTGTTCTAGTTCTAACTCTGTAGCATGTTTTACGATTCGAGTTTTTAACCCGATAGATTCAGCAAGAATAGCTAAATGGCAAGGTGCAGCGATTTGATGTAAAAACACCAATTCATCGATATTAGAATTCATCACTCTTCTCCCTGAAAAGTACTTAAATTGCTCAACTCGCTTTGAACACATCCTGAAGCTATATACTACACGTAAATAAAATACGTTAACTAGCCATCAGTTTAGGATGAGCAGATAATTTACTTTTTATGTCGTTGTATTAGAGCATTTCACTTATTATTTAACCACTTAAATCATATAAAGATTAATCGAAACCATAGGGAATCGCGGTTAATCTGTCACGCTATCACGATGCTTGATAATGACAAATTTTTCTATACAGCAAGCATAGTAAAAATTTGCTAGTTACTACAGCTATTATGTAAGTCAAAAGTATGAATAGTCAGTTTGACTTACATGACATAAATTTAAGCGTTAACTCAAAACAGATAAGCATCAACTAGTGCGGTACCTTTGCAACCCAATTGACTTATTTGTGACAAGAAGAACTAGACCAACCGATCAAACAGAATTATCTTTAACCACCATTTTGGCCGCTATTTGTCTGTTGTGGAGCGGCGACAGTAATAGTACGCCACAAATGCCACCAACTAAAGCTAAAAACATGTCAGATTGGGTATCCCAAACATAGCCCTGAGTCCCTAAAAATGCTTCAGCATTTTCGCCAGTAGCAATAGCCACCCACCATTCAATTAATTCATAGAAAGCAGAAAAGGCTAGCACAAAACAAACCGCTAAAAACTGACACCAAACCCCGATCTGCATCACCTGCTTACGAATAAAAATTTCACGGGCTAAAATGACAGGAATAAAACCTTGAGCAAAATGTCCAACTTTATCGTAATTATTTCGCTCGCTCCCCATCACTTGTGCAAGCCAATCAAATAACGGTACTTCTGCATAAGTAAAACGCGCACCCACAAATAGTACACAGCAATGCACTAAAATAAGTGCATAAGCTAATGTCGTCAGCGGAAAGCTTTTTCGGCTGAAAAATAAAATGGGTAATGCGATTAATGCCGGGATGGCTTCTAACCACCAAGTAAACATATCTTTAGGCGCACTAACCGACCACAATAGCACTAATAGATAAATCCCTATCCATAAAACCTTACTATTCATCTTAATTCTCTCCAATGAGATATTGTTCTCAAATTAGAATATAAACTTTAGCCATCTAGCCCTCCACAAGCGCTTAAAAAAGTGCTACTTTGATAATGCGCCAGAAGTCCGCATTTATACCATAACTATTAGTATAAGCATTAGTATAACCATTAGCTTAAGCACCATTTAATGATAAGAGGGTACCCATATCATGGCGAAACACTCGCTTGACAAGGATAAGATTAAAATCCTGCTGTTGGAGGGCGTCCACCAAACTGCGGTTGATGTACTAGAACGTGCAGGTTACACCAATATTGAATATCACAAAGCCTCGTTAGGTGAAGAAGCTTTGCTTGCATCAATCAAAGATGCCCACTTTGTTGGATTACGCTCCCGCACTCAGCTTACCGCAGAAGTATTACACCATGCAGAAAAACTCGTCGCTGTTGGCTGTTTTTGCATTGGCACCAACCAAGTCGATTTAGCTACCGCTGAAAAATTGGGTATTCCGGTTTTCAACGCACCGTTCTCCAACACCCGTAGTGTTGCTGAGCTAGTGATAGGTGAAATCATCATGTTAATGCGTGGCATTCCACAACGTAATGCTATCTCGCATCGTGGTGGTTGGTTAAAGAGCGCTAATGGCAGTGTTGAGGTGAGAGGTAAAACATTAGGTGTGATTGGTTACGGCCACATTGGTACTCAGCTTGGCATTTTGGCTGAAACCTTAGGCATGAGAGTTATTTTCTTTGATATTGAAGATAAACTACCATTAGGTAATGCATCACAAGTGCATTCAATGGACGACTTACTCGCTCAAGCCGATGTCGTGAGTTTACATGTACCAGAAACACCGCAAACCAAAGACATGTTCGCCAAATCTGAATTTGCCAAAATGCGTCAAGGTAGCTTCTTTATTAATGCATCTCGCGGCACCGTAGTTGATATTGAAGATTTAGCTCAAGCGCTAAAGTCTGAATATCTTGCTGGTGCAGCAATTGATGTGTTTCCTGTTGAACCTAAGTCAAATGATGATGAGTTTATCACTCCGCTGCGTGGCTTAGACAATGTATTACTCACGCCACACATTGGCGGCAGTACAGCTGAAGCACAAGAAAATATCGGTGTGGAAGTGGCTGGTAAACTGGTTAAATACTCAGACAACGGTTCTACGCTGTCTGCTGTTAACTTCCCAGAAGTATCATTAGCGCAGCATAGTGGTACCTCACGTTTATTACACATTCACCATAACCGCCCTGGCGTGTTGATCAAAATCAACCAAGCATTTTCTGAGAAGCACATAAACATTGCCGCTCAATACCTTCAAACCACAGCTGAAATTGGGTACGTGGTAATGGAAGTCGATTCGGATCAAGCTGAAGAAGCCTTGGTTGAATTAAAATCCATTGAAGGCACCATCCGTGCGCGGGTATTGTTTTAAGCTACGTTATAGGTGATTAACTCGGGTTAATTGTCTTTCTAAAAAAGCTACCTAGTCCGCAAGGTAGCTTTTTTGTTGGCTTTAAAACCTTTCCCCCCTGTTGAGCATTCTATTATTCCGTTACACTTCAACCCATACCGTCTTATTCTCACGTTAGGGATAGTTATGACCATTTCAGAAAACCAACCAGATTGGGATTTCATCGCCACATCTCCTGCATTAATGTTATCTAGTTTGACTCATATGGGGTTAATCGAAATCACCGGTGAACAGGGGCGTAGCTTTATTCATGGCCAAGTTACCACCGACATCACTGGTCTTGGTGAAAACGAGTGGAAATGGGGCGCTCATTGCGATCCTAAAGGTAAAATGCTTGCCAGTTTCCGTACATTTGCAATGGGCGATAGCCTATTTATGTTGCTGCCGAAAAGCACCTTAAGTCTAGATTTACCTCAGTTACAAAAATACGCCGTATTTAGTAAAGCTGAGCTAGCGGATGTCAGCAATGACTATCAAATAATCGGCATTGCAGGAACAGAAGCCCAAGCTTTTGTTACCGAGCATTTTGGTGATGTATCACAAGCACTCAATCTTGTAGAACAAGGTGTGATTATTCGTGATAACGAGCGCTTTATTGCCATTATTCACAATGCGGCAGCAGAAACCATCATCAGCCAGTCTGGACAAACGTTGTTTAATGCCAGTGCATGGCAAGCATTAGAAATTAAAGCCGGTTATCCAAACATCGATGCAGCTCATTCTGGTCAGTACGTACCACAAATGTGTAATCTGCAAGCCATTAATGGCATTAGCTTTACCAAGGGCTGTTACATGGGCCAAGAAACGATTGCTCGGATGAAATACCGCGGTGGCAATAAGCGTGCGTTATATATTTTGTCTGGCACCAGCAGCAAAAATATCAGCACTGACACACAATTAGAAATTGCCCTTGAAGACGGTTTCCGCCGTGGTGGTAATATTATTGAGTGCGTCCAATATGGCGATAAGGTATTACTGACGGCTGTACTGCCTAATGATACTGAAAATAGCGCTCAACTGCGTGTTGCCGAAGATGAAAGTTCACAGTTATCAATTATTGAATTACCTTATTCGCTCATTGATGCGTAATTAATTCATTGTTTTACTTCAATTAAGCGAGCCATTGGTTCGCTTTTTTTATTTTTGAACAAAAACCACTTATATCGCGTATATTATTGATAACATTACTCAGTTAAGTCAGTTTATTCAAAATGGAGCGACTATGACAAGCATCGTCACCTTAGAGAACATCAGTAAAGGGTTTCGTGATGGTGAGTCATTTCATCCAGTACTACAACAAGTAAACCTTACCCTGCAACAAGGTCAAACGATTGCACTCACAGGCCCAAGTGGCAGCGGGAAAAGTACTTTACTTAATATCATTGGTGGCTTCGAAACCATCGACAGTGGCAACATGTTGATCCGCCAAGGTGATAGCATGTGCTCAGTATCGCAATGGCAAGATAAACAGTGGAGCCAATATCGACGTCAGTCACTTGGGGTGATATTTCAACAATTTAACTTACTGACTCCATTAAATGTCCGTGACAACATTCAGTTTTCACTGGCGCTAAATCAATTAACTTGGGGCACTTGGTGTGATGAATTATGCCACCAGCTCGGATTAACCGCATTACTCGATCGTAACGTTGAAAATCTCTCTGGTGGGCAACAACAAAGAGTGGCGATTGCCAGAGCATTAGCCCATAAACCGCAGTTAATTTTGGCAGATGAACCCACAGGTAATCTCGACCAACACGCAGGCATGCAGGTGATGCAATTACTCACTGACTTAGCCCAGCAAGCTGATTGCTGTATTTTAATGGTCACCCACAGTGAGCAATGTGCAGCGTTTATGCAACACCGTTGGCATGTTGAAAATCAACAGATAGTCGTTAACCCTATCGACAAAAAGCTGCAGGGTTAGAGCATGATGACCGATTCATCATCGTACTTACCATCAATAAAGCGCTTAAGTTTATGCTTGCGTTTATTCGCCAGTCATTACCGGCATGCACCGCTACAAGCCAGTGCCATTTTATTGGGCATTATGCTGGCGGTAACATTATTGATTGGTGTTTATGCAACCAATGAAAATGCCAAACAAAGCTATGGCAATGTATCAGAGTTACTCAGCCAACAAGCACGCTTATCCATTAGCCACAGTACACAAAGCAGTATTGATGAGTCGGTTTACTTTGTATTAGCTAACGCAGGCTTCAATACTATTGCCAGTATTGAAGGGATCGCAACCGACGAACAAGGCAGACCATGGCGCGTTAATAGTAGCGATATTATTGCGGCAATCAGCAGTCGTAAGCAGCAAGATAATGGCTCAAACTCATCGCATTCCTCTACCCAAATAACGTCGACTAATATTCCTCTTGCCGAGTTAATCGGCGGTAAGCCTAAGGTATTGATGTCGACAAGCCAACGCGATCGCATTAGTAACGTCACTAATCAATCGAATAGCATAACCTTAAATGGCATGCCCCTTGAAATCATTGTCATCGATGATAATTGGGGACTTGGCTCGGCTTTGTTGGCTGACATATCACTAGCCCAACCCTTGCTTAATATGCAAGGGAAGCTAAGTTACATTGCTGTTTTTGGCTCTAGCTCCGCAGATACGGCTGAATCAGATGAGCAGCTTATCGCTCGGTTAACCGATACCCTAACTCAAGCCGGCATTGATACCAGCAAACTGAATTTCACTACTCAAACCCGTGAAGGTGAATCGCTAACCGCCCTAACAGCCAGCTTTCACCTTAATCTTGATGCCATGAGCATGTTAGCCTTTGTGGTTGGATTATTTATTGCTTACAACGGAGTGCGCTACAGCTTAATGAAGCGTCAAAAACTGCTGGTGCAAATCATGCAGCAAGGACTCGATAGGCGTACGGTGATGCTTGCGTTAAGCCTTGAAATACTCATCTTAGTGTTTGTGGGTTGTGCATTGGGCTTTATTGTTGGCTTGCAGTTGTCGCAGTGGTTACAACCTATGGTCGCGATAACACTTGAACAGCTTTATGGGGCTAAGCTATTACCTGGTATCTGGCAATGGCAATGGTTTGTTCAGGCGCTTGTATTGACCTTGTCAGCAGCGTTTGCAGCTTGCATTCCGATGTTGTTCAGCCTTATAAACACCCCATTAGCCCAAGGGGCTCAAAAACAGCCGCAAAACCAACGATTCAATATTATCCATTGGCGACAATTTGTTATCGCAGCGCTGCTATTATTGATCTGTACTGTCGCATTTGCCTTTACCGAGGAATATCGCCATAGCTTAGTGTTATTGGGTATTCTTTCAGTCGCTATTCCATTGCTATTACCACAATGTCTACATTGGGCGGTAAACCTACTCAGCCCATTGATGCCTAAAGGACTTTGGCAATATGTGATAGCCGAAACCAAAGAAATCATTGCCCCGCTCGCCCTTGCTATGATGGCCATGTTGTTAGCGTTGTGTGCCAATATTGCCATGAATACCTTAGTCGGTAGCTTTGAAATTACCTTAAAAAAATGGCTCGATGCTCGTTTGCATGCCGATTTATACATTAGACCCAACCCTAATCAAATCGATGCGCTAACTATTTTATTAAAGCAAGATCCCAAGGTTGAAGCCATTTATGATCAATGGACTATTGATAGCCACCTCAATCGAATTACAACACCGCAAACGCAAGTGCCCATTCACCTTGTTAGTCGTGACCATTTGTCGCTAACTGAAACAACCGTCTTTAAAATAACGGCCGATGATTTTTGGCCAACATTCACCTCTGGTGAAAGTGTGATGATCAGTGAACCATTATCGATAAAATACCAACTCGATATAGGCGACAAGGTTCAGTTATCACAACTTGATCAACACCATCTAACCATTGGCGCTATTTATTACGATTACGGTAACCCTCAAGGTGAAGCCATTATTACTCAATCGCTATGGCAGCAATTTAAGTTACCCGCCAAACCTATTAGCTTAGCGGTATCCTACCAAGGGGATATCACGTCACTACAAAACAACATTAGTCAGCAAATCAATTTGTCTTCCGCTTATATGTACAGCCAGCAGCGGATTAAAACGGAAGCGATTAACATATTTAATAAGACATTTTCAATCACTGTCGTGCTTAATAGTTTAACGTTATTGGTTGCGGCCATTGGCTTGTTCAGTGCCTGTATGATGTTGACACAAGCACGGCAAGCCCCCTTGGCACGCTTATACGCCTTAGGCGTCAGCCGTAATCAATTACGTTTAATGGTATTAGTTCAAATGTTATTTATCGTGCTGTTAACCTGCTTGGTGGCTTTACCCACTGGCGCATTACTTGGCTATTTATTAATTCATAAAGTCACATTACAGGCGTTTGGGTGGAGTATCGCTATGGTGTGGGATTGGGGCGCATATTTTCAAGTGGTGATAATTACGGTAGTGAGCTGCTTATTCGCAGTGTGTTTGCCCTTATATTGGCAAACTCGAAAACCATTAATATCCAGCTTACAACAGGAAGCACTATGATCTCTTTTTCGTTCAAAAAAGTGTTCAGTTTCAGCGTGGTGGTTTTTGCCCTTACGGTCTTGATATCAGCGTGCACACCGCCACAAGAGCTTAGTCAAACACAGTCAACCATTAGCAATATGTCAACAGGCTCTTCCGATGGTTATAGCAAGGTTATGGAAGGTAAAACCCTTCAATTTCCACAAGATCATTTAGCCCACGATGATTTTAAAATTGAGTGGTGGTATTTAACCGCTAATTTAACGACATCAACGGGTGAAGATGTTGGTGTGCAGTGGACTCAATTTAGGATTGCGCTTTCACCGCCAACAAACGCTCAAGCTCCCGCCAAAAATAGCTGGGCAACTAATCAGCTTTATATGGCCCATGCGGCTGTGACCACTAAAAGTGAACACTTACTTGCTGAAAAATGGTCACGCGCGAAGCCACAACTTGCCGGCGTAGACCCCCAGCCATTCCAAGTACATTTACAAAACTGGCAATGGTTAAGCCAATCAGACAAGCTTTTTCCTGCTACATTGAAAGTAGTGAGTGATCAATTTAGTTATCAACTTCAGCTTAATAGCCAACAACCACTGCAATTACAAGGCAAGCAGGGCTATAGCAGTAAAAGTGCTGACAAAAGCGTGGCATCTTATTACTACAGCCAACCTTTTATTGATGTTTCGGGGGAGATAACCCGTCACGGTGTGACCGAACACGTCACTGGCAAAGCTTGGCTCGACCGCGAGTGGAGCTCACAATTTTTAACCAAAGCACAACAAGGCTGGGACTGGTTTTCACTGCGTTTAGACGATAACTCAACACTTATGATGTTTAGATTGCGCGGAGCAACTGACGATGACCACTTTTACAGTGGCAGAAGAATGTTTACCGATGGCAGTGGCCGCAATATCAACAGTAAAGATAACCCTAATGATATATCAATGGAACCAACCCAATGGCAACAAACTGCATTAGGTAACCACCCTATCGCTTGGCGTTTACGTATTAACAGCGAAGGGATTGATGTTACCAGCCAAGCACTGAATCCAAACAGTGACATGCTGGTATCAACTGCATACTGGGAAGGCCCAATAACCATTAAAGGCAGCCACCAAGGCCAAGGTTATATGGAGCTTACGGGGTATCAGTAATACCTCTAAAGAGCACTCGCTTCATCACGACAAATCACGCCCTAGTCTAACCATCTTATATCCATTTCAATAATTCTTTTTCAATCGCGATAAAAATCTACATATCAGGCACAACAAGCTTTACAAGCTATTGCTAAAACAGGAGTTGCCTAATTGTTAAAATGAGATTTACATCACGCGCAAAACTGTGACCTTGCACAACTATTAATCACTATACCCATTCAGAGGTATACCCATAATAAAAGTAAGGTCTAGACTTAATTCCATCACGTCACCTCCAATGACTTTCACGCAACAAGTAAACATTCTAAGAGTGAGGAACACCATGAGCATAAGCCGTCGCGAGTTTTTAAAAGCCAACGCCGCTGCCGCAGCAGCGTCGGCTGTGGGTATCGCTATTCCAATTAATATGGTTCACGCCGCAGAAGGTAAAAATGACATCACGTGGGATAAAGCCCCATGTCGCTTTTGTGGTGTCGGATGTAGTGTATTAGTGGGTACCAAAAATGGCAAAGTCATTGCCACAAAAGGCGATCCTGAAAGCCCTGTCAACAGAGGCTTGAACTGTATTAAAGGTTATTTCCTATCTAAAATCATGTATGGCAAAGACAGATTAACCTCGCCATTACTCAGAATGAAAGATGGTAAATACGATAAAGAAGGCGACTTTACCCCAGTAAGCTGGGACGTAGCATTCGACACTATGGCCGAAAAGTGGAAAGCCAGCATTGCCAAAAAAGGCCCGACTTCAGTAGGGATGTTTGGCTCAGGTCAATGGACCGTTTGGGAAGGTTATGCAGCGTCTAAACTTCACAAAGCAGGTTTCCTCACTAACAACATCGACCCTAACGCACGTCATTGTATGGCATCTGCTGTAGGCGGATTTATGCGTACCTTCGGGATTGATGAACCCATGGGTTGTTATGACGACATAGAAGCTGGTGATAATTTCGTGCTTTGGGGCGCGAACATGGCAGAAATGCACCCAATCTTATGGGCTCGCTTAACCGATCGTCGCTTAAGCCATAAAGACGCTAAAGTGCACGTATTATCTACCTATGAAAACCGCAGCTTTGATTTAGCAGACAACCCAATGATTTTTAAGCCACAAACTGACCTTGTGATCTTAAACTTCATTGCAAATTACATCATTGAAAACAACGCCGTAAACAAAGACTTTGTTAGCAAACATACTAAATTTGCCCTTGGTGTAACCGACATTGGTTATGGTTTACGCCCAGACCACCCACTCGAGAAGAAAGCCAAAAACTCAGGAAACGGTGGCTCTAAGCCAATTAGTTTTGACGAATATGCTAAATTTGTGAGTACTTATACTGCTGAATATGCATCGAAAATGAGTGGTGTGCCAGTTGAAAACCTCAACACGCTCGCGAAAGTGTATGCCGATCCTAAACAAAAAGTAATGAGTCTGTGGACCATGGGGATTAACCAGCACGTTCGTGGTGTTTGGGCAAATAACATGCTTTACAACATTCACTTATTGACCGGTAAAATTGCCACCCCAGGTAATAGCCCATTCTCACTTACCGGACAACCTTCGGCTTGTGGTACAGCCCGTGAAGTCGGTACGTTTGCACACCGTTTACCAGCAGATATGGTGGTTAAAAATCCTAAGCATCGCGAAATTACCGAAAAACTTTGGCAATTACCCGCTGGTACTATTCCGCCAAAACCGGGTTATCACGCGGTACTTCAAAGCCGTATGTTAAAAGATGGCAAGCTAAACTGTTACTGGACCATGTGTACCAATAACATGCAAGCTGGCCCAAATATCAATGATGAAGTTTATCCAGGTTTCCGCAACCCAGAAAACTTTATCGTGGTATCAGACCCTTACCCAACGGTCACGGCTATGGCGGCCGATTTAATTTTACCAACTGCAATGTGGGTAGAAAAAGAAGGTGCTTATGGTAATGCTGAGCGTCGTACTCATTTTTGGCATCAACAAGTTAAACCACCAGAAGGTGCTAAATCTGATTTATGGCAGCTGGTTGAGTTTTCAAAACGCTTTAAAGTATCAGAAGTATGGCCTGCAGAACTGATTGCTAAACAGCCAGAAAATGCGGAGAAAACACTTTATGATATCTTGTTCGCCAACGGTGAAGTCAACAAATACCCTAAAGATCAGTGCAAAGGCGCTTACAACGACGAAAGTGAACACTTTGGTTTTTATCTGCAAAAAGGTCTTTTCGAAGAATACGCACAATTTGGTCGTGGACACGCTCACGATTTAGATGCCTTCGATAATTACCATGAAAACCGCGGTAAACGCTGGCCTGTTATTAATGGTAAAGAAACCCTGCGTCGTTTTGTCGAAGGAAGTGATCCGTACGTAAAAGCGGGTGAAGGATTTAATTTCTACGGTAAACCAGACGGAAAAGCGGTTATTTTTGCACTGCCTTATGAGCCTGCAGCAGAAGAGCCTAACAAAGAATATGACCTATGGATGTCTACAGGTCGTGTACTAGAACACTGGCACACAGGTTCAATGACAGCCCGCGTACCAGAGCTACAACGCGCTTATTCAGATGCACAAATATTCATGCACCCTGAAGATGCTAAATCACGTGGATTACAACGTGGTGACGAAGTTGTCGTTGCCTCTCCACGTGGTGAAGTCAAAACTCGTGTTGAAACCAAAGGCCGTAACAAGCCACCTAGAGGCGTAGTCTTTATGCCATTTTTTGATGCGCGCCAATTAGTCAACAAACTAATACTTGATGCAACTGATCCACTGTCAAAAGAGACAGATTTCAAGAAGTGTCCCGTAAAAGTGATGAAGGCTTAATTAATACTCTAGTGCATAAACGGAACGTAATATCATGAGCAAAATCAATAGCAAATTAGCAAGTGTAAACGGTTTCAACCGTAGACAGTTTCTTGCCACAACGGCGAAAGCCAGTTGTGTAATGGGGATGGCGGGTTTGGGGCTAACAACAGTTGCCACTCAATCTCGTCAGCTGGACCCATTTGCTATTCGTCCACCTGGCGCCCTAGCAGAAGACGACTTTCTCTCGGCGTGCGTTCGCTGCGGCTTATGCGTAGAGGCTTGCCCCTACGATACCTTAAAACTAGCGCGCTGGTTTGACGGAGCCCCAACGGGTACACCTTATTTCACTGCACGTAACATTCCTTGCGAAATGTGCGATGACATCCCCTGTGTAAAAGCTTGCCCGAGTGGCTCGCTTGACCACAAACTAGATGACATCGACGACTCAAAAATGGGAATTGCGGTGTTGATTGATGAGAAAAATTGCCTTAACTATAGAGGTTTACGATGTGATGTATGTTATCGGGTTTGCCCGTTAATTGATAAAGCCATCACGCTAGAACTGCAGCGCAATGTAAAAAGCGATCATCATGCGATGTTTTTACCGACAATCAACCCAGATTTATGTACGGGATGCGGTAAATGTGAACATGCCTGCGTGACAGAGCAAGCAGTGATCAAAGTATTGCCAAAGCATATTGCTATGGGCAAGGCTGCTGCTCATGATACTTACCAACACACCGAAGAAACCACACTTGAGATGTTAAATAAGGGGCTATCCATATGAGTATTAAGCATAGCAATAGCCCAAAATCAGTAACTCGTTTTGCCAATGCAGCGATCAACGAATTAGGTTGGTGGGGAGCACATCGCTTTCTCATTCTTCGCAGGATATCGCAACTCAGTGTGCTGAGCTTATTTGCCATTGGACCATTCTTAGGTTTATGGCTCTTTAAAGGAAACCTCTCAACCAGCTTACTACTAGACACGATTCCATTGAGTGACCCATTAGTCACGTTGCAAGTACTGATGAGTGGTCATTGGCCCGAAATAAGTTTGTTACTCGGCGCCGTGATCATAGTCGGAATTTACATCCTACTAGGTGGAAGAGTGTTTTGCAGTTGGGTATGCCCTGTCAATATCATCACTGATATAGCCAGTTGGATTAGACGGACATTTTCATTGCCTCGCACCAGTGAAATACCAAAAAATCTGCGTTATTACATGCTGGCATTAGTATTGATATTACCGATACTCACTGGTATTACAGTGTGGGAATGGTTAAACCCAGTACCCATTATTTATCGCGCCATATTGTTCGGCGCAAGCAGTGGATTGTGGGTCTTAGCGGTTATCTTTTTGCTCGACACCTTTGTGGTTGAACGAGCTTGGTGTAGCCACCTGTGCCCAACTGGAGCACTATTTTCACTGATAGGCAAAATTAGCCCAGTAAAAATATCTGCGACCCGGGCTGAAGCATGCAATAACTGCATGGATTGTTTTACTGTTTGCCCTGAACGTCAGGTATTAAAACCTGTACTAAAAAAAGGCAGCAATCAACCATTCATACTCGATAGTGACTGTACTCTTTGTGGCCGTTGTATTGATGTTTGTGCACCGCGCGTATTCCAATATGAAAACCGATTTAATTCAAAATATTCGAACAGAATTCCTCTTAAGGTGGAGAGCAAGTTATGAAAAAATTAATCACTTTAGCAGCCGTGATGCTAGCGATTAGCGCTTACTCGGGTCAACAAGCACATGCAAATCCTGACCCCGTTAAACTATCGTCACTTGCAGGTGACTCGCAAGTAACAGATGTACGTCCAGCGGACGAAATGCCAGTTTATCCTAAACGTGGCAAAGCAATTGAACGTACGTTTGTACATCAACCGCCCATTATTCCGCATAAAGCAACGTATTCAATCACAACAGATAAAAATGGTTGCTTAAGTTGTCACAGTTGGGATAAAGCTAAGCGCATGAAAGCAACGCCAGTGGACAAATCACACGTGATGGATGACAAAGGTAGTGTAAAAGGGATGTATTATTTTTGCGATCAGTGCCACGTACCTCAAGCAGAGAATAAACAGCAACTGGTAGAAAATACCTTTAACTAGTCCGCCCCCCGGTAATGACTCTTGGCCGCTTGTAATGCAAGCGGCCTTTTTTGTTATTCAATGTTTTATACCAATCCCATTAAATAGCTGGTCAGTTCAGAGTCTCTCAGTTTTTTCAATTCAAGGCACATTGATGTAGAAATGGTTGTTCCCTTTTAAATCGATGTAACACAGAAGTGGAATATCTGAGAGACTCCATTCTGGCGGGTTTCAAAGTCCTTTATGCTTCGTTAGATGCTTTCAAAATACGACGGCATGGTCTATTTTTTTTCATAAAAAATAAGACATTCCCACCATCCATGGCGGTCAGATGCTGGAGGTAGAGTAACGCAAGAGCTTGTTACCGAGCATCACTATTCGCTCCAATCATCTGCCTTACCTGCAGCAGGTTAAACTCCCGCTGAAAGATCACATTTTAAATAGGATTGGTATTATTGAGCAGAAAAATGAAACTACTGGCAACTTTTAAGATAGAAAAAGTGATATAAAAAACCCAGCTTAAGCTGGGTTTATTGTTTGAGATCTTTGTTCTACCGTCTGTGCACTGGGTGCTGCTGCGGTTTGTGATGCATTAGATGATTTCATTTCATGCTTCACAGGCATCGCTGCTTGCCATAACGCGCCAACCCATAAACTTGATGTTGATTTCATAGCCACTCCTCCATTTCTGTTAACGAGTTCAAAGTAATCGTTTACGGTTCATCAGTAAAATGAATAATAACCATAGTTAGGATTCCATTTAAGCATGAACATACCAATCAAGACCTTACGTTGTTTTCTCACCATAGTGGAAACGCAAAACTTTACGAGAGCGGCACAAAAGTGTTTTATGACTCAACCAACCTTGAGTAAAGTCATTCAACGTTTAGAAGAAAGCGTAGGCGAGCAGCTACTGATCCGTAATAATCAAAAAGTAGAACTGACCCAAGCGGGTCAGTTATTTGCCCAAAGTGCTCAAGAAATATTAGGTCACTGGCATCGTCTACAAGAAGACATAAGTAACTTACGTGGCTTAAAGTCTGGACAGCTGCGGCTCGGGGTTTGTCCTATGATGAGTAGCTTAATTATTGGCTTGCTGACCCGTTACCGACAGCAGTATCCAGGAATTGAACTTCAAATGTACGAATACGGTGGCTTTGGCTGCGAACAAGCTCTAATTCATAATAGTCTTGATATTGCTTTCACCGCGCTACCAACGACCCATAAAACCGAGTTAGCCAACCAACCGTTAACTAAGTACCCTTTACTCGCCTGCTTACCAGAAGGCCATCCATTGGCTCACAGAGCGGAAATTACTTGGAAAGACTTCGAGTCATACCCATTTATTTTATATAACGAAGACTTCTCATTAGCCAAGTTAATATATCGTTTAAGTCGTAAAGCGGGTGTTCAACTTAACATTGCCTTTCGAAGTGGCCAGTGGGATTTTTTAGCCGCTATGGTTGAAGCCAATATGGGCGTAGCAATATTACCCGAACCTATTTGTCAGCGTCTTACAAATAGCAAACTGATATTTAAACCAATGCAACCCGCAATGACATGGGATTTGGCATTAATATGGCGAGAAAACCTACCATTAACACCACCAGCAAAAGCATTGCTCGCACTTAGTAGAGACAGTTATGAATAAGATTATGTAATGCCAAATATGCTGGCTATGCAGATAGAATTAATACCAATCCTATTAAATATGTGATCTTTCAGCGGGAGTTCAAAGTGCTGTAGGCAAGGCAGATGATTGAAGCGAATAGTGATCCTCGGTAACAAGCTCCTGCGTTACTCTACCTCCAGCATCTG
>NZ_JBSQBN010000040.1:0-34143 GCF_053850585.1 Shewanella sp. A22 | reverse complement strand
AGCATAAAGGACTTTGAAACCCGCCAGAATGGAGTCTCTCAGGTATTCCACTTCTGTGTTACATCGATTTAAAAGGGAACAACCATTTCTACATCAATGTGCCTTGAATTGAAAAACCTGAGAGACTATGAACTGACCTGATATTTAATGAGTTTGGTATAATAGAGGGGGACACCGCCCCGAAGGGCGAATTTATCAGCGTGGTCCTCTTTGTTAGCTTTTCTTAACGTACGACTATGTCTTCAAAAGGCTGTCTCGAATACCTCACTGATAATTTTCGCTATAAAGAGCAAATTCTAATGCGGATTGGCATTAGTTAACTATGATACTGCTCGCAAGCGTATAGGGTGTTTTCTAATAAGCTTGCAATCGTCATTGGGCCAACGCCTCCTGGAACTGGTGTTATAAAGGCCGCTTTTTCGGCGGCAACGTTAAATTCAACATCACCGACTAAACTGCCGTTATCTAAGCGGTTGATACCAACATCAATCACAATCGCGCCAGGCTTAATCCAATCGCCAGGAATAAACCCTGGTTTTCCTACTGCGACAATTAACAAATCGGCTTGACGGACTTTTTGTTCTAAGTTTTTGGTAAAACGATGACAAGTTGTTGTTGTACAACCTGCTAACAACAACTCTAATGTCATAGGCCGGCCAACAATGTTTGATGCACCCACTACGGTAGCATCTAAGCCATAAGTATCTATTCCAGTCGATTTGATTAACGTCATAATGCCCTTAGGCGTACAAGAGCGTAGCACCGGGATACGTTGAGCTAAGCGGCCAACATTATAAGGATGAAAGCCATCAACATCTTTATCTGGGCGTATACGCTCAATCACTTTTGAATCGTCAATATGCACAGGCAGTGGTAATTGGACTAAAATGCCATCAATGTCTTTATCATCATTACATTTATCTATTAATGCGAGTAATTCAGCTTCGGTTGTCGTTGTGTCAAGGTCAAAAGATTGAGACTCAAAACCGACTTCTTCGCAAGCCCTACGCTTACTGCCGACATAAACTTGAGATGCGGCATCGCTGCCCACTAAAATAACGGCAAGTCCTGGTGCACGAAATCCTGCTTGTTTACGTTGTGCTACTTTTTGTTTTAGTGTGGTACGAATTGATTGTGCAATGGCTTTACCGTCAATAAGTTGAGCAGTCATGGCTGATGAGTTTCCTTTGAGTGACGCGGGTATTGGTGTCTATTGTCGATCGGCGCTTATTCTAGCAGGCGTATTGAACAGTGTCATTTGCTAGACGAGGAAAATACAATGAATAAACTATTCTCGCTATGACACTAATCATGGTTTTTGCTGCTAAATTCGACATATAGCATTTTAGGACCAAAAAATCGTTGACGATAGCAAGGTGACTCGTTAATATGCGCTCCGTTCTTGAGACAAGGTCATTATTTAAAAATGATGATTTAATCAAACAAGAAGTGAGGTTTCGGTGATTAGCGCAGCCCGGTAGCGCATCTCGTTTGGGACGAGAGGGTCAGAGGTTCGAATCCTCTATCACCGACCAAATTCAATATTATTTGCTATGATGTGAGTAATAGAGCAAGTTTAACTTGTTCAACCAGACAGGATGCAGCTTCAGCTGTGACCATGCGCCCGTAGCTCAGTTGGATAGAGCACCCGCCTTCTAAGCGGGTGGTCGCAGGTTCGAATCCTGCCGGGCGTACCATTTCAGTGGTGATTGTAGCTCAGTTGGTAGAGTCCCGGATTGTGATTCCGGTTGTCGTGGGTTCGAGCCCCATCAGTCACCCCATTTTTTCGTACAAATCAAATCGTAAATATCGTGCTACTAAAAGCAGTAATAAATATGTTTTGGCCACGATAATGATTTATGCCCGTAAACATAACGAGCTTAAGTCAAAACGCATTTAGCGCATTAAACGCGCAAACACATCAAAATTGCTTACAAGTCGCCGTTTTTATCACGTAAATCGACCTTTTCAGGCTCGACTCTGTTAAAAACGGTAGCTATAATGTCGCGTCTTGATAACTATCAAAAATAAGCTATCAGTGCCAACAGCGTTTTCAGCATCATTATTATCGCTGTGCTGGGTGCCAGAGCTATACACACGGTCAAGAAACGAATATCTAATGGTTGAGTTGTCGACTATTACAAAGAACGTTAGACATATTTCGAGGTAAAACAATGCAAGTTTCTGTTGAAACAACTCAAGGCCTAGAGCGTCGCCTAACTATTTCTGTACCTGCTGAGCAAATCGAGAAATTGGTTAAAGACAATGTATTACGCGAAGCCAAGCGTGCTCGTCTTCCTGGTTTCCGTCCTGGTAAAGTACCTATCACTGAAATCAACAAACGTTATGGCAAAGCCATTCGTCAAGATATCACTGGTGAAGTGATGCAACGTAACTTTATTGAAGCGATTGTTGCTGAAAAATTAAACCCAGCGGGTGCGCCAGTATTTACTCCTGGTAATACTGAAGGCGACAATTTTGAATTTGTTGCGACCTTTGAGGTTTATCCTGAAGTAGTATTAACTGGTTTAGACACTATTGCTGTTGAACAACCAAAAGCTGATGTCAATGATGCTGATGTTGATACCATGATTGAAACATTACGTAAACAACATGCTACATTTGCTGTTGTTGAGCGTGAAGCTGCTGAAGGCGATAAAGTGAAAATGAACTTTGTTGGCTCTGTTGACGGCGAAGAATTTGAAGGCGGAAAAGCTGACGATTTCGAACTGCAACTTGGTAGCAACCGTATGATCCCTGGTTTTGAAACCGGTATCGTAGGACACAAAACAGGTGACGAATTCGAAATCGAAGTGTCTTTCCCTGAAGATTACCATGCTGAAAACTTAAAAGGTAAAGCGGCTAAGTTCGTTATTACATTGACTGAAGTTCAAGCGGCTAACCTACCAGAAGTGAATGACGAGTTTGCTTCTTTGTTTGGTATCGCTGAAGGCGGCTTAGATGCACTCAAAGCTGAAATCCGTAAAAACATGACTCGTGAACTAGAGCAAGCGCTAAAAGCGAATGTGAAAGAACAAGTTATCACGGGTTTATTAGCGGCTAACGAAATTGCTATCCCTTCTGCACTTATTGATGGTGAAGTTAACGTACTTCGTCAACAAGCTATGCAGCGATTTGGCGGCCAAACAGAAAATATGCCAGAGCTTCCTGCGGAGCTTTTCACTGAACAAGCTGAGCGTCGTGTTAAAATCGGTTTGCTATTAGGTGAAGTGATCAAAACTAACGAGCTAAAAGCTGAAGATGATCGTGTAAATGCACTGATCGAATCTATGGCTTCAGCGTATGAAGATCCATCTGAAGTTGTTTCATACTACAACTCAAATAAAGAACTCATGCAAAACATGCGCAATGTAGCGCTTGAAGAGCAAGCTGTTGAAGCATTGTTAAAATCAGCAAAAGTCACCGTTAAAGACGTCGCTTTTGAAGAATTTATGAACAAGGCTACCGGACAAGCGTAAGCTAAGCTTGACTTAACAAGGCGTTCGCCATTTATAATGGCTCGTATGAGGTTCCTCATGCGGGCCATTTTTATTTTAGGGAAATGAATAATGCATAAAGCACCAGAATCAGTACTCAATGCGCTTGTACCTATGGTTGTTGAACAAACAGCGAAAGGTGAACGCTCTTATGATATATACTCTCGTCTATTGAAAGAGCGAGTCATCTTTTTAGTTGGTCAAGTAGAAGAACACATGGCTAACCTTATTGTTGCTCAATTATTATTCCTTGAGTCAGAAAGCCCAGATAAAGATATTTATTTATATATTAACTCTCCTGGCGGTTCTGTCACAGCAGGTATGGCTATTTATGACACTATGCAGTTCATTAAGCCAAATGTAAGCACTGTGTGCATGGGTCAAGCGGCAAGTATGGGCGCATTTTTACTCGCTGGTGGCGCTAAGGGTAAACGTCATTGCTTACCTAACTCTCGCGTGATGATCCATCAGCCACTAGGTGGCTTCCAAGGCCAAGCATCAGATATTGCTATTCATGCACAAGAAATTCTGGGTATTAAAAATAAATTGAACCAGATGTTAGCGGAGCATACTGGCCAGCCGTTAGACATTATTGAGCGCGATACCGACCGTGACAACTTCATGAGTGCCACTCAGGCGGTTGAATATGGTATTGTCGATTCATTATTAACGAGTCGCGGCTAAAACCGTTAGCTGATTTTCTAGATACTTTCAGGTATTCTGTATTGAAAGACATTCAGTCATCAATGTGGTTATGATAAGTATCTACAAGCAGAGCTTAGGTTCACCCTAAGTTGTAAACAGAGGTAGGATAATGGGCGATAACAAAAATAACGGTGACAGCGGCAAATTGCTGTACTGCTCTTTTTGCGGAAAAAGTCAGCATGAAGTCAGAAAGCTCATCGCTGGTCCATCAGTTTATGTATGTGATGAATGTGTTGATTTATGTAATGACATCATCCGTGAAGAGATCAAAGAGATTTCGCCTAAACGTGATGAAGACAAGTTGCCAACACCACATGAGTTGCGCAATCATCTTGATGACTACGTAATCGGTCAAAATCAGGCTAAAAAAGTGTTATCTGTAGCGGTATACAATCATTATAAGCGTTTACGTAATGGCGCAATTAAAGATGGTGTAGAGTTAGGTAAAAGTAATATTTTGCTTTTAGGCCCAACCGGTAGTGGTAAAACATTACTGGCTGAAACACTCGCTCGTTCACTTAATGTTCCTTTTGCTATGGCAGATGCAACGACATTAACTGAGGCTGGTTATGTGGGTGAAGATGTTGAAAACATCATTCAGAAACTACTGCAAAAATGTGATTACGACGTTGAAAAAGCCGAACGTGGTATTGTCTACATTGATGAAATTGACAAAATTAGCCGCAAATCTGACAATCCTTCAATTACTCGAGATGTTTCGGGTGAAGGTGTTCAGCAAGCGTTACTTAAGTTGATTGAAGGTACTGTTGCTTCAGTGCCTCCACAAGGCGGACGTAAGCATCCACAACAAGAATTCTTGCAAGTGGATACGTCTAAAATTCTGTTTATCTGTGGTGGTGCGTTCGCTGGACTTGAGAAGGTTATTGAGCAACGAGCACACACCGGAACCGGAATTGGCTTTGGTGCAGAAGTAAAAGGCGAAGCGGATAAAGCGACAATTTCACAAATATTAAGTCAAGTAGAGCCTGGTGATTTAGTGAAATTTGGTTTAATCCCTGAGTTTATTGGCCGTTTACCTGTTGTCGCTACACTAACTGAGTTAGATGAAGCGGCATTAGTACAGATTCTATCAGAGCCCAAAAATGCATTAACTAAGCAATATAGTGCATTATTTGAGATGGAAAATGTCGAACTTGAGTTTCGCGAAGATGCTTTACAAGCCATAGCTCAAAAAGCAATGTCACGTAAAACGGGTGCCCGTGGGTTACGATCTATTGTAGAAAGCATCTTGCTTGATACCATGTACGATATTCCATCGACTGAAGGCGTAATTAAAGCTGTTGTCGATGAATCAGTTGTGAAAGGTGAATCAGCCCCTATTCTGATTTACGAAAACACAGAGACACAGGCTGCCTCAGGCGAGCAATAATTGCACTGTTAGTCAGTAAGTTGAAAAATAAGGAGTCCATTGGACTCCTTTTTTCGTATTAGCCATTGAAACTGATAACATCACCCCAATATACTCAGTATTAAGTCTATTTCATTAAACGGAATCGAGCCATGACTAAAGAGCGTGAAGCGCATATCGAACTCCCCGTATTGCCACTGCGAGATGTGGTGGTTTACCCGCACATGGTAATTCCGCTATTCGTAGGACGGGAAAAATCCATTCGTTGCCTAGAATCGGCAATGGAACAAGACAAACAAATTTTACTCGTAGCTCAGCGTGACGCTGATCTTGACGAACCGACCAAAGACGACATTTTTGATATCGGTACCGTAGCCTCTATTTTACAATTGCTAAAATTACCTGATGGTACGGTTAAAGTATTAGTTGAAGGTGGTCAACGAGCCAAAATTAAACAATACACTCAAGAAGAAGAGTTCTTTGCCGCCACGGCTGAATACCTTGAGTCACAAGAATTAAGCGACAAGGAAGAAGAAGTCCTAGTTCGCAGCGCAATTGGTCAATTTGAAGGTTACGTCAAATTGAACAAAAAAATTCCGCCAGAAGTACTTACGTCATTATCAGGTATTGACGAAGCTGCACGCTTAGCCGATACCATGGCGGCGCATATGCCGTTAAAGCTTGAAGATAAGCAATCGGTATTGGAAATGATCAATGTTGGCGAGCGTCTTGAATATCTGATGGCCATGATGGAATCGGAGATTGACTTATTACAAGTTGAAAAACGTATTCGTACTCGTGTTAAAAAGCAGATGGAAAAAAGTCAGCGCGAGTACTATTTGAATGAGCAAATGAAAGCCATTCAAAAAGAATTAGGCGACATTGACGAAAGCCATGACGAATTTGAAGTGCTGGCTCGTAAGATTGAAGAAGCTGGCATGCCAAGTGACGCAAAAGAAAAAGCCAGTGCTGAGTTGAATAAACTTAAAATGATGTCGCCAATGTCTGCTGAAGCGACGGTTGTTCGTAGCTATGTTGATTGGATGACATCAGTACCTTGGAAGCAACGCTCTAAAATTAAGCGTGATTTAGCCAAAGCACAAGAAGTTCTCGACACCGACCATCACGGTTTAGAAAAGGTTAAAGAACGTATTCTTGAGTATTTAGCCGTTCAAAGTCGAGTTAAACAACTTAAAGGGCCTATCTTGTGCTTAGTTGGGCCTCCAGGTGTGGGTAAAACGTCATTAGGGCAGTCGATTGCCAAAGCAACAGGACGCAAATATGTGCGTGTTGCATTGGGCGGCGTACGTGATGAAGCGGAAATTCGTGGACATCGCCGAACTTATATTGGTTCTATGCCAGGCAAAGTGATTCAAAAAATGGCTAAAGTGGGTGTTAAAAACCCATTGTTCTTGCTCGATGAAATCGACAAAATGAGCTCAGATATGCGCGGTGATCCATCGTCGGCCTTATTAGAGGTACTCGATCCTGAACAGAACGCAACGTTTAATGATCATTATCTCGAAGTTGATTACGATTTATCCGATGTCATGTTCGTTGCAACATCAAATTCAATGGATATTCCAGGCCCATTACTGGACCGTATGGAAGTGATTCGTTTGTCGGGTTATACCGAAGACGAAAAGTTAAATATTGCGAAGAAGCATTTACTGACTAAACAAATTGAACGTAACGGCCTAAAACCGAAAGAAATTAACGTCGATGACAGTGCCATATTAGGGATTATTCGTTATTACACTCGCGAAGCTGGCGTGCGTTCATTAGAACGTGAGTTATCTAAGATTTGTCGTAAGGTAGTTAAGCATATCTTGCTAGATAAAACAGCTAAAGTGGTTGAAGTTAACCAAGAAAACCTTAAGTCATTCCTCGGAGTGCAGCGTTTTGATTTTGGTAAAGCAGAATCGAACAACCAAATCGGCCAAGTAACAGGCTTAGCATGGACACAAGTCGGTGGCGATTTATTAACAATTGAGGCCACATCAGTAGCTGGTAAAGGTAAATTAACTTATACCGGTTCACTGGGCGATGTAATGAAAGAGTCGATTCAAGCCGCAATGACCGTAGTACGTGCTCGTGCTGAAAATCTTGGTATTAACAATGATTTTTATGAGAAACGAGATATCCATGTCCATGTGCCAGAAGGTGCGACACCCAAAGACGGTCCTTCAGCTGGTGCGGCAATGTGTACCGCTTTAGTGTCTAGCTTAACCGGTAACCCAGTGCGAAGTGATGTTGCTATGACGGGTGAAATTACCTTGCGCGGTGAAGTCTTGCCGATTGGTGGTTTAAAAGAAAAGCTATTAGCGGCGCATCGCGGTGGGATTAAACATGTGTTAATTCCTCAAGAAAATGAACGTGATTTGGAAGAAATTCCTGCAAATGTGATTGCCGACTTAATCATTCATCCAGTTCGTTGGGTAGATGAAGTACTTAAACTGGCGCTTGAAAGACCCGTTGAAGGCTTTGAAGTGGTTAAAAAATAGCTTGTTAGTTGAAAAATTGCTATAGAGCTTAAAAAAAGTGAAAAAAGGGGCTTAACAAAACGCTGACCTGTGGTAGCCTAGGTCAGTGGAGAGTCAGACGCACCAAGCCCTTGGGGCCTCTGACATAGAGCTGTATCCAATTTCATTTTTTTGGTTTTCATACTAAGTTTGGTGTGTTATCAGACTTATTAAAATAAAGCCTCCGCAGACCGCTCTAAACATAGATTTGGTTGCGGCGCGACAATAACATTCAAGGGGATGACATGAACAAATCTGAACTAATCGAGAAAATCGCATCTGGTGCTGATATTTCTAAAGCGGCTGCTGGCCGCGCACTAGATTCTTTTATCGGTGCAGTTACCGAAGGTCTTAAAGAAGGCGATAAAATTTCTCTAGTTGGTTTTGGTACATTTGAAGTGCGTCAGCGTGCTGAACGTACTGGCCGTAACCCACAAACGGGTAAAGAAATTAAAATTGCTGCTGCGAACATTCCTGCGTTCAAAGCTGGCAAAGCGCTAAAAGACGCTGTTAATTAATAATTAATAACGTTGCCTTTGTAAGGCATTCGTAAAGTAAGCACTGCTTAGGCGGTGCTTTTTACGAAAAGCAATATTGCTGTGTACTGCATGGCACATATTGGGAGTATTGGGTCATACCCGTGGTAGCGTCTGATAACTCCATATAATTTACAATAAGGCGCATCCACAAGGTGATGCGCCTTTTTATTTTATTAATCGCAACAAGCGAGAATTCAGATGTTAGAAAAAATTCGTGAAGGATCACAGGGGATTGTTGCAAAAACAATTCTAGTACTTGTGATACTTTCTTTTGCTTTTGCCGGTGTGAGTAGCTATTTAGGCTCAAACACGGGTGTTCCTGCTGCCATTGTTAATGGTGATGAAATTAGTGCCAACGACCTAGAAAATGCGTTTCAAAATGAGCGTTCACGTATTGAGCAGCAGTTAGGTGAAATGTTTACCGCATTAGCCGCTGACGAGAACTACATGAATGGCATTAAACAAGGCGTATTGGACCGTTTAATTGCCGATAGACTCATTGATCAAGCCGCTAATAAATTGGGTTTGCGAGTATCGGATGAACAAATTAAAAAAGCCATTATCCAAGAACCAGCATTTCAAACTGATGGAAAATTTGATAATGAGCGCTACTTAGCTGTATTGCGTCAGTTAGGCTACCAAACAACTAGCTTTAGAAACATGATGCGCGTTGATATGACTCGTCGTCAGTTACTTAATGCACTTGTTGGTAGTGAGTTTGTTTTAGATGGTGAAGCGAAACAGCTTGCACAAGTTCAAGGCCAAACCCGTGATATTCGTTACTTGGTTGTTGACTCTGCGCCGTTTCTATCAAGTGTTTCAGTCTCTGATGAAGAAGCAAAAAGTTATTACGATGCAAACTTATCGCAGTATATGAGCCCTGAAAAAGTCAGCCTTGAGTATGTTGAACTCAATGTTGCTGACATGGCGAAAAATAGCGACGCTTCAGATGAAGAAGTAAAAGCGTATTACGACGAGAATAAAACTCAATATCAAACTGCTGAAAAACGTCTTGCTGCACATATTTTTGTTGCCGCAACCGATGACGATAGTGCTGATAAGGCCAAAATTGATGCCATTGAAGCTAAGCTAACTGCGGGTGAAGACTTTGCAGAAGTGGCAAAAACTGATTCTGACGATACATTGAGTGCTCAACAAGGTGGTAAGTTAGATTGGTTTGAACAGGGGGTGATGGATCCTGCATTTGATGAGGCGCTTTTTGGATTGCAAAAAGGTCAAATCTCACCAATAGTAAAAAGCGAATTTGGCTACCACATTATTAAGCTACTTGATTTACAAGCAAGTCAAGCCACTGCTTTTGAAAATGTGAAAGCGAAAATTGTTGCTCAATTGCAAGAAAATAAAGCCCTTGATGTGTTTTATAGCTTGCAAACTAAATTAGCCGATACCAGTTACGAAGTTCCAGATACTTTGACCGAAACGGCACAAGCTGTGAACGCAAAAGTACAAACAACTCGGTTGTTCTCTCGTGATGATGTTCCCGCTAAGTTTAATCATCCTGAGTTGATTAAGGCTGCGTTTTCTGACCAAGTGCTAGCGAGTGGCATGAACAGTGATGTAATCGAATTAGCGCCTAATCATGTTGTTGTTGTTCGTATGAAGCAACATACCATGGCGGGTACTTTGCCTTTCGCCGATGTTAAATCGGGTATTATTGAACGCTTAAAGCAAGATAAAGCGAATGATGGTGCACGAGATAAAGCTGCAGAGTACATGGCGCAGCTAAAAGCGGGTAATAACACGCTTACAGGGGCTTCACTAACCACGTTAGCTAAATTAGGTCGCTTTAATCAGGATATTGATCAAGCTATCACCAATAAAGCCTTTAAGATTGCTGCGCCAGCTGAAAACGGTGTGACGATTGATACAGCAGCATTAGCCACAGGTTATGCGGTCATTGTGGTGGATAAAGTGAACAAAGCAGAAGGCATTGATGACAATTTGATTAATACACTTAAACAGCGTATAGCACCTCAATACAGCGAAGCTGATTATCGTGCGGTGATTGCCTCTCTTAAAGCCGATGCCGAAATCGAGTATCCAGTTGCAGACTAGTTAAGTGATGCAATGAGTAAAATAATAAAGACCTAGGCTCACGTCTAGGTCTTTTTGTTTATAAGGTAATATAAATCATGAACAATATGATGAAAGAACACCCCATTGATCTGTTTGTGTTATTGCACTATAGCGATGACACATTTGAATCGATTAAAGGCGTTGGGTTGCAGTTCAAAGATATCGTATTTGAACGGTGTCATTTTGTACAATGCGATTTCAATCAAAGTGAGTTCTACCATTGTCAATTTATCGAATGTGTTTTTAGTCAATGTAACTTAAGTGTTTTGTCGGTAATTGCGACAGAGTTTGACGATGTTACTTTTCTTGATTGTAAAGTGATTGGCGTGGATTGGACGAAAGCACAATGGCCGCAATTTCTGATCCAATCGGCTGTGGTATTTGAACGCTGTTTACTCGATGGAAGTCATTTTTATTCAATGAATTTACCCGAACTTAAACTTGTTGACTGTCGAGCCCATGATGTGGACTTTAGAGAGGCCAATTTAAGCCAAGGGAATTTTCGTCAAACAGATTTTACATTAAGCCAATTTAATAACACCAATTTGCACGGTGCAAACTTTACTGAAGCGACTAATTACCAGATTGATATTACCCGCAACAACCTTAAACAAGCCATATTCAGCCGTTTTGAAGCACTGAGTTTGTTAGAAGGCTTAGATATTCAATTGGTATAGGTTAAATTGTTAACATTAAGGAGAATGCGGTGAGCCATAGACTCGATCCCTCATTTGAACAAGCATTAGCTTACATAGACAAGCATTTACATACGCCAATAGATACTGCTGCACTAGCCAATATTGCAGGTATTGCAGAACAACATTTTAGTCACTTATTTTACGCGCTTTATGGTCTGTCGCTTGACGCCTATGTCGATTTACTCAAAAGTTTACAGGCGGCACATCAATTAGGCTTTGGTGAACAAATACCATTGTCAGCCATAGCGAGTAGCTTGGGTTACGATGATGAAGCGCATTTCATTGTTTCTTTTACCCAAAGCATCGGGCAAAGTCCACAATCATTTAGACAAAAACCTGATTGGGGGAATTTTTTTGCTAAGCAGCAACCGTTAAAGTCTTTTCAACCCCCTAAAGAAAATGAACACGGCTATAGAGTAGATGCAGTCGAGCTTGATTCACTGACTTTAGCCACAATGAGACATAGTGGCACAGCAGATACTTTGCCAACGACAATAAATCGTTTTATGCAATGGCGTAAACAGCATTCTCTTGGGCCGAATGTTGGGCGAATATTCAACTTAATTTATAGTCACCCAAAAGCTCAACCTTATTTTATAGATATTGGCGTATCATTAAGCAGTGAGGCTATAGCTCGCTTATCGACAGCGGATCTCACTGGGGCGAGTATCACGACTAAAGTTGTTCCAGCTGGTCGTTATGCAACGTTGTCCGTGAGCACAGATGCTACATATCGTGATATTAACACCTTGCTACATTCCGCTGTGGGTTATTTATATCGCGACTGGTTAGATAGCAATAACGTCAAACTCGGTAATTTCCCCTTGATGTTTGAACGCCTAAATATCGCCAAGAGGGATAACGCGGAACAGCAAGTTTGTATCTACTTGGCACTTCAATAAAGTAACTTAGGTTAGTTATATCTTTGCGTCGCTCATTATCAATTCAATATGTGTTTAAGGCTTGACCATTTTCATTAATTCGGCGCAAATCCACACCATATAGTTGGCCCAAGCATAACCAAATACAGAGAACATTACGGCAACCGGTGCTAAATGGCGATTAAAGGCGAGGGCGACTACTGGCGATGATGCTGCGCCGCCAATGCAACATTGGCTGCTAATAGCCATATAAGCTAATGGTGCTTTCATTAATACTCCTGCAATGATCACCAACAGTGCATGTATGCTTAACCAAACAAATCCAATAGCAAAATAGATAGGAAAATCATTGATCATGGTTAAGTCCATTTTCAGCCCCATAGTTGCAATGAGGAAATATAACAAAACGGTAGACACTTTAGATGCGCCAAGTTGTTCTAAATGCCTGACGTTGGTGTATGACAAACCAATGCTAACGCTGGTTACAATTATCACTATCCAGAAAAAGTGAGAGGTAAAACTAAACCTATCTGAGCTGGGGTAATATTGGCTGAAAAAGGGGACTAAATTATCTGCTCCCCAATGGGCTAATCCAGTAACACCAAATGCAACAGCAAAAATATAGACATAACCGTTAAGACTAGGTAGTGAAAGGGGTTGTGTATCACGTGAATGCACCCCATCGACCAATAAGCGAATACCGTTTACATCGGCACCTATTTTTTGATCAAGCTTGTCCGCATGAGGGGCACACATCAATAGAAATGCCATCCATAGCGCTGAAAACACAACATTAACCGATATCATAATGGCGAACATATTGTCTTCTACATCATAGATTTCTTTCATGGCAAACTGGTTTGCGGTGCCGCCAATCCAATTTCCTGCTAATGTTGCCATTGCCCGCCACGCTGATGCCGTCCCATCCCAGTAAAGTTGCTCAGGCGAAATGATTGAAAAAAGATATAGAGTCAGTGGAGCGCCTAAAATAATCCCCAAAGTACCTATGAAGAATAAAATGATAATTTTAGGGCCAAGTAATAACATCGATTTAATATCAACACTGATAATCAATAATGTTAAACAGGCTGGCATAATATAACGAGAGGCAATGACATTGAGCTGGCTATTTACCATATCGACAAGATGAAAAGTGTTAAATAAAGAGGGCACTACGTAGCACATCACCATAACAGGTACAAAGCGATATAGGATTTTCCATGGTCTGCTTGTTAATTCACTCGTATAGAAAATTAGCCCTAAGGTAAGAGCTAATAATCCTAAAATAACCGGGTCTTGATTTATCATGTCGTTAAACTCATGTGGTATCCAATGTCATAAATCAATACCGTTTTAACTGCTATTTTTTGATTTTTGAAGATGGCAGGCTATATTCGAGAAATTCACGGGCCAGCGAGCTAAGTGGTTCATCGTTTCTGTATATTGCCCAATAACGTCGCGAGTAATCCCAACCTTTTAACGATAGCTCGATTAAGTCTCCTCTTACGATTTCTTCTTCTACTGCTAATAAAGGTAATACACTAATACCAATACCTGTGCCGACCGCTCTTTTAATTGCGCCCATGGTGTTCATTGATAGTTCTTGGTTAATGCTAATATTGGCACTTTTAAGTAACTGTGTATTACGGATCCGAGAAACCGAAATTGTTTCATCCATCACCCAAAGCTGCTCAGATAACAACTCAGGAGTGATATTTTCGGTGACCAGTGGATTATTTTTACCTGTGATAATACACAACCTGTCTTGTAACCAAGGTTCTTGAAGTAGGTTTTTAAGCCCAGGTTTTGCATCGACAAATCCAATATCAAGTTCTTTTTCTGCGACCATTTTTTCAATACTAAGGCTATTATTAATAAATAATTTGATATCAACAGAAGGGTGTTGCTGTTTAAATAATGGGATTTTTCGCGATAACACATAGTTACCAGTGGTTTTACTGCAACCCACTTTAATACTGCCTCTAATGGGGCAGCCTTGGTCAAAAACGTGTTCTAATTCCATGCCTTTTGAGATCATTTCGTTGGCATAAGGTAAGATAACTTCACCATTATCATTTATGGTAAGCCCGGTGCTGCTTCGTTCAAATAGGCGACTGCCTAAAGAGTCTTCTAGATCACGCAGCGCCATACTTACCGCGGGTACCGACATGTGCAGTTCTTTTGCGGCTTTTGATATTTGGCCACAATGATGAATCGCTTTAAAAATAGATAATTGTTTTAAGGTAATTCGCATAAGCGGACCGATAATGGTTGAGAGATAAAGTATACCGTACCCAAATGAGTCCGATCTAAAAGGCGATGTCAAAATGTTAACAAGTGCAAAGTTATCGGCATTATTAGATTAAAAAGAATCAAGTTAAGCCCACAATTGAACTTTTGTTTGCTTAACTTGGCCTTACCGTTGTTGGACTACATTAGAAATCGAACCTTACCCCAACAGTAGCAACATTATCGTCTGCTAAATCAATCACCGTGCCAGAATGAGCTATTTGATATTCTCCATCATACATAGCGTAATGTGCTTGTAGCATGGTTGATTTTGATAATTTGTAATCGGCACCGAAAACCAACCTGTTAATATCCACATCGGTTGCTTGTTTGTAATCTGTAGATGATGCAACTGCAGAATTATATTTAAAGTATTTACCAAAACCAGCTTTGTCTTTACCGTATTCCACTTTTAAATTAACACCATTTAAGTTGTAAGAAAGTGCAACAAAATATGAATCACCTTCTTTTTGATCAAAATTTTGGCTTTCTGAATGTTGATAAAGACCGCCCAGTTTAAATTTGCCCATTTTGATGTGACCTACACCACGATAAGCATCGACACCGCCAATAGTGTTGTACGCCCCCGCTAAGTAATAGCGATTTTTTTTCAATTTCTTATCACCCGCAACAACAGACAATGCATATTGTGTTTCATCACTGCCTTCATAGTTGTCATCCATTAGATAAGTACCATTAATAGTAAATAAGCCGGCAATGGTAGGTGAATAATATGTAATACCGTCTGCTTTTCTGTCTTGACCGGCAATCATGCGATTATAGGCAGCGTTTGTAAGTGCAAACGCTTCTACTGTGCCCTTAGAAGATTTCATGACAGTGTCGTTACGACCAACTAACACTGTACCCGCATCAGACACTACACCTAAATAAGTACTTCTTGCGCTAAATACTGTGTCGCTGCCTTCATTGGTAGCACCATTTACCTGTACTTCCATTTGATAAACCAATTCAAAATCATCATTGATTTTCTCGCTACCTTTAACGCCAATTCGACTTAAGTTATTTTCTAGTACCATACCTTCTTTTTTATTTTGCGTCGTAAACCCATGGTCTGCGTTAGTTAATGCAATGTCTAAACGGCCATAAGCAGTAGGTGAATCTGCTAATGCATTGAGTGATGTTACCGACAGTGCAGAAAGTAATGCTATGGAAATTAAATTTTTATTTGTATTCATGATCATCTCTTATTGTTAATTAATGTTATTAGAATAAGCAGGCTTTCGGTATTGGGTTGAAAGCATGTCTTAATGCTAAAGATTAACTTTTTGGTGAACATGAATGTGGGTCACAACCTACTAGTTATTAAAGCATTTTAAGAAAGTCTGAACAGGGTTTCACAATAACTTAACCAGATGTCAAATTTGATATGAGTCTAAGTTTTTCTATCTCTTTGTGAGTAATCTCTTGCCTAACAAAGCAAGTCAATATCAATAAGAAAAGGAACGAACAATGAAACTGAAATACTTAGTCTCAGTGATGGCAGTGATGATGCTATCTTCTGGAACTGCACTGGCCAAGTCGAATGACATGGGCTCATTTCATGCTGATATGGGTAGCTGTCAGTCTTGTCACACAGATCCAATTAAAGTGAGTGATAGTGAAACACACGAAAATGCTCAGTGTAAATCGTGCCACGGAGATTACGCTGAACTGGCTAATGACAAATTACAATTTGACCCTCATGCTTCACATTTAGGTGATATTAACTGTACTAGTTGCCATAAAGGCCATGAAGCGCCTCAATTTTACTGTAATGAATGTCATTCATTTGATATCAAGCCAATGCCATTCTCTGATGCCAAAAAGAAAAAGCCTTGGGATAACGGATGGGATCAAGACAAAATTCAGAAAGCCATTGCTGCAGGGCCACGAGAAACAACACAAGTATTGGTTGTTGGTGCGGGTAGCGCAGGCTTTAATGCAGCAATAACAGCTAAAAAAGCTGGTGCCAATGTTATTTTGGTTGAAAAAGCGCCATTCAGTGGTGGTAACTCTATGATTTCAGCCGGTGGTATTAATGCTGTTGGAACGCCGCAACAAGCTGCACATGGTATTGAAGATAAAGTGGAATGGTATATCGAAGATACAATGAAGGGCGGTCGCCAAAAAAATGATATTAAATTAGTGACCATACTTGCTGAAGAGTCTGCCAGTGCAGTTAAATGGTTAGAGGACTTAGGTGCAAACTTAGAGGACTTAAAACGCTCTGGTGGTGCTCGCGTTAACCGTACTCATCGTCCACATGGCGGGAAAAGTTCTGGACCTGAAATTATTGATACTTTACGTGCAGCGACCAAAGCTCAAGGCATTGATACTCGTCTAAATTCTCGAGTAGTCAAACTTGTTATCAATGATGATCGTAATGTTGTAGGTGCTGTTGTTCACGGTAAACACACAGGTTATTACATGATTGGTACTAAATCTGTCGTGCTCGCAACGGGTGGTTACGGCATGAATAAAGAAATGATTGCTTACTATCGCCCAACAATGAAAGACATGACCAGCTCTAACAATGTGACAGCAACAGGTGATGGTGTATTACTGGCTAAAGACATCGGTGCGTCAATGACTGATATTGATTGGGTTCAAGCGCATCCAACAATAGGTAAAGATAGCCGTATTCTAATTTCAGAAACCGTACGTGGTGTAGGCGCTGTGATGGTGAACAAAGATGGTAATCGTTTTGTTAGCGAGCTAACCACTCGTGATAAAGCATCTGATGCCATCTTAAAACAACCAGGAAAGTTTGCTTGGCTTATTTTTGATAACCAGTTATATAAAAAAGCCAAAATGGTACGCGGTTACGACCACTTAGAAATGCTTTACAAAGGTGATACAGTTGAAGAGTTAGCTAAAAGTACCGGTATGAAAGTCGCTGATTTAGTGAAAACAGTATCTGACTACAATGGTTATGTTAAAACAGGTGAAGACACTGCATTTGGTCGTGATGATATGCCATTAAATATGACGCAAAGCCCATATTATGCAGTAAAAGTAGCTCCTGGTATTCACCACACTATGGGCGGTGTTGCTATTGACACCGATGCCTCTGTACTTGATCTGCAAAGTAAACCTATTGTCGGTTTGTTTGCTGCAGGTGAAGTCACTGGTGGTGTGCATGGGTTTAACCGTTTGGGTGGTAATGCGATAGCCGATACAGTGGTCTTTGGCCGTATCGCAGGAGATAACGCCGCTAAACATGCTCTAGAGAAAAAATAGTAAACCGTAACACTCCATCTTTTATCCCTTGCGTTACGTTTGGGCTAAGCATTATTGCTTAGCCCTTTTTTATGCAGCTGACTAGCAATAAAAAAGCCGTAATGCAGTGCATTACGGCTTGTACGTTAATTTGATGTGGCAGCGATTATAGCTCAATCACATCAAATGTTACATTAGGATCAACGTCTGCTTCATAATCGATACCATCAATACCAAAACCGAATAGTTTTAAGAACTCTTCTTTATATTCATTGTAATCAGTTAATTCACTTAGATTTTCAGTCGTCACTAGCGGCCATAAATCACGGCAATGTTGTTGAATATCTTCACGCAATTCCCAATCGTCTAGGCGTAAACGGTTTTCGCTGTCAACTACAGGCGCTTGACCGTCTACGCGATATAGACGTTCGTTAAACATACGGTAGATTTGCTCCATACAGCCTTCGTGAAGACCTTCTTGACGCATCTTTTTAAAGACCATTGCAATATACAGCGGCATAACGGGAATCGCCGAACTGGCTTGAGTGACTACGCTTTTAAGTACTGCGACGTTAGCAGAACCACCCGTAGCAGATAACTTAGCGTTAAGTGCATGTGCCGCACGGTCTAAATCCATCTTGGCTTTACCCAAGGCGCCATGCCAATAAATAGGCCAAGTTAATTCGGTACCAATATAGCTATAAGCAACCGTTTTGCAATTATCAGCTAATACGCCAGCGTCGCTTAACGCATTCATCCATAATTCCCAATCTTGACCGCCCATTACCGTTACGGTATCGGAAATTTCTTGTTCTGTCGCGGGTTCTACAGACGTTTCAATAATCGTGTTTTTATTAGTGTCAACCGCTGTGGCAGAATACGTTTGGCCAATGGGTTTAAGTGATGAACGGATCACTTCACCAGTATCAGGTAATTTACGTACTGGAGACGCCAGCGAGTAAACCACCATGTCGATTTGCCCTAAATCTTGCTTAATCAGTTCAATAACTTGTTGCTTTGCTGCATGGCTAAAGGCATCGCAATTAACGCTTTTAGAATATAAGCCTTCGGCTTTAGCAAACTTGTCAAATGCAGCCGTATTGTACCAACCCGCGGTTCCCGGTTTAGTTTCAGAGCTTGGCTTTTCAAAAAACACGCCGATAGTCGCAGCGTCGCTGCCAAATGCTGAAGCGATACGAGATGAAAGGCCATAGCCACTAGAGGAGCCAACAACTAATACTTTTTTAGGGCCATTAGCTATTTTTCCTTTGGCTTTAGTGAGTTCAATTTGCTCTTTTACGTTTGCTTCACAGCCAACAGGGTGAGTGGTGGTACAAATAAAGCCACGAATTTTAGGTTTAATAATCATATTTAAGCTTCTTCCTTTAACATTGGCTCTAGGATAAATAGTTCGACGACCAAATGGCACTGATTTTTACTAAAACGCCCTCAAAAACACAGTGGTTGGAGCAGTTTAGCGCTTTTGCATAAATTGACTTTGTTCTTGGATTAGTCGTTGGGTGTATTCATGTTGTGGTGAGGTAAATAATGCTTCAGTGGTTGATTTTTCAACCATGTGACCATTTTGCAACACCATAATTTTATCACTCACATGACGTATGATATTAAGATTGTGTGACACAAAAATATACGACAATCCCATCTCTTTCTGTAGTTTTAATAATAGGTTGATGATTTGCGAACGGACAGATAAGTCTAAGGCTGTTAGTGCTTCATCTGCGATTATAATTTTAGGATTCAGCATCAATGCACGGGCAACCGCGACACGCTGTTTTTGCCCCTCTGAAATCATGTGCGGATAAAAATCTGCGTGTTCGGGCAATAAGCCAACTTTTCTTAAGGTTTCAATCACTAAAACCTTACGCTCTGTGGAACTGAGTTGTGTATTAAAACGTAAGGGTTCTTTAAGTAAGTTGCCAATGGATAATCGTGGATTAAGTGATGTTGTTGGATCTTGAAAAATCATCCTAATCAAACGGCAACGTTGTTTCAAATTTCGGGTTTCTAAGGCTTCACCTTCAAAAAAAATGTCACCACCACTTCGTTGTTCTGCGCCCACTAAAATACGTGCAAGGGTACTCTTGCCAGATCCTACAGAGCCGACAATCGCTAGGGTTTCACCTCTACCAAGCTCAAATGAAACAGGCGATAACGCCTGATAATATTGAGGTTTGAAACGCTTGTAACCCGTTAAGTATTGCTTACTTAACTCAGTGACTTTAAGCAATGGCGTCGTCATCTTCTTGCTCACTTTGATAAGGGAAATGGCAGGCGAAGTAGCGGTCTTTAATGTGTTCAAGACTTGGCTGTTTTACACATTTACGTTGTGCTTCAGGGCAGCGAGGGCCGAGTCGACAACCCGCGGGTAAATGTTGCAGGGATGGTGAAGATCCTTGTAACGTAGGTAATTTAGCTTTGTGACGCATTTTCTCTGTATGGTCTGGTAGGTTTTTAAATAAAGCTCGAGTATAAGGGTGATATGGCATCGCCATCATTTCACTTACAGGCCCAGACTCCATGACTTGTCCACTATACAAAATGGTTAAGTTATCACACCAATGCACCATAGTTTCAAGCTCATGGCTAACCAAAAGAATGGAAACACTTTGCAGTTGATTGAGTTGCGACAATAATCTGAATATTTGCGCTTGGGTGTTAAGCTCCATTGAGTTGGTTGGCTCATCGGCTATCAGCAGTTTAGGATGATTTGCAACAGCCATCGCAATCATCACCTTTTGGCATTCTCCTTCAGACAATTCCCAGGGATAACACTTCATGAGTTTTTTAGGCTTTTTGATGCCAACTTTATGCAACCATTTTTGTGCGTGTAAATAAGTGTCATGTCCACGTCGCCAAAAAGGAATATTTTTATTGGGTACCATCGCTTCAATCAATTGGCTGCCAATGGTTTTTACAGGGTCAAGACTGCCTGATGGGTCTTGGAAAATCATTGCCATTTCGGTGCCCATGAGGCAACGTCGTTGTTTGGCGCTCATTTCTAATAAGTTTTTTCCATCCCACATCATGCGATCAGCGATAATATGCCAGTTGGGTCCCAACACCCCAAGGATCGCTTTGGCAAATAAACTTCGCCCAGATCCTGACTCTCCAACCAGTCCGTGAATTTCGCCAGGATTGATCGTTAAACTGACTTTCTCGAGCACTTTTACTGTGCCCTCAGGGGTATCTAATTCAATCGTGAGATTACGTACATCAAGTAAAGGCATAGGTTAGTTTCTTATCGGTGCGAGCGCAGAGCGTAAACCATCACCGACTAAGTTGACCGATAATACGGTAAACAAAATCGCGACACCAGGTATGGTAACAGTCCAAGGTGCGAGCAATAAATTATCAAGCCCTTGTGCGACCATGGCACCCCATTCAGGACTTGGCGCTTGGGCGCCAAGGTTTAAAAATCCGAGTGCGGCAATATCTAATATTGCTGCAGAAATGGCCATCGTGACTTGAATAATCACCACGTCCCACACGTTAGGCATAATGACATACCAAAAAATTTGTAATGAGTTGGCACCATCTAATTTAGCTGCGGTAACATATTCTTTTTGCTGTTCTTCGTGGACAGCCTGATGAATTGCCCGAACAAATTGTGGCACCATTGCAATGCCGACGCCCCAAAACACATTGTTAAGACCGGGTCCCATAATGGCGACGACTAAAATAGCCATCAGTAACGATGGTATTGACAGCAATGCGTCCAATAAATGGCTTAAAATACTCGACTTAATCCCGCGCATCATTCCTGATAGCGATCCAATAATAAAGCCAAAGAATAGTGACGTCGCAACAATTAACAAAGACATACCAAAGGTTAATTGTACGCCATGTAAGATGCGGCTAAAAATATCCCGTCCAAGGTCGTCGGTGCCTAAAAAATGTTCAACGGTTCCTGCAGGATCCCATGATGGAGGCAAAAGTAATACTTGTTGGTCTTGAACCTCAGCTGAATAAGGCGCAATAAATGGGGCAAAAATAGTGAGTATTAATAAAAAAATAACCGCCCATAAACCTATGACCGCAAAGGGGTTTGCGGAAAATGTTTGCCACACTCGCCACATCGGTGATGCGATGTGATCTTCTTGGTAGATCTTAATTCGAGGCATACAATTCCTTTCTGCTCATAGGATTGATTGCAGTATGGAGTAAATCAATCAATATGCTTAAGAAAATAATTAATAATGAGACAGATAAGATCCCTGCTTGTATCACGGTGTAATCACGCTGATAAATCCCCGATACTAACCAACTCCCAACCCCTGGCCATGAAAATATGACTTCAACTACGATGCCGTAACTTGCGAATGAGCCCAACATTAAACCGATACTTTTTAGTACTGGAATTAATGCATTAGGCAAAGCATGGCGGAATAATATTTTAGCAGTGTGCAAACCTCGGGCTTCGGCTGCGCGAATATAAGTTTGATTCATCACATTTAAAATGGCTTGCCGAGTGATCCTAACCACTAAAGTAAATGGAAGAATCGCTAAGGTGACTGCCGGTAATATTAAGTGCAAAACAGCATCATGAAATGCGGGAATACGATAAGCAGAATCAGATAATAAGGTGTCTATCAACATAAAGCCCGTGACGGGTTTTATTTCATAAAGTAAATTTATTTGCCCTGAAATGGGCAGCCAACCTAGGTTAACGCCAAACCACATCGACAAGGTTAAGCCTAGCCAGAATACCGGAATTGAGTAACCCGTTAAGGTAATGGCTAATATACTGTGTTGCAATGCTTTGTTATTGCCTAAAGCCGCAATAATTCCAATGGGGACGCCAAAAAACACGGCAATAAACCCAGAAAATAACGACAATTCAAAAGACGCGGGTAATACAGAAGTCAGCTCATCGATCACTTCTTGTTGCGAATTACTGGAAATACCAAAGTTACCCGATAAACGTTGGCGCAAATAGGCGGTAAATTGCAGCAATAGATTATCGTTTAGTTGATAATCTTGCTCTATTTGTTGCTGTTGTTCAACTGTTGGATATTGAACTCCAGACAATGAATATGCTTTGCTAACAGGAAAATGTCCCGACGCCAGAAATAACACGGCTATCATTACCAATGATGTGGCGATAAACAGGGTTATGCGTCTAAATAGATAACGCCACATTTATTCACTTTCCTCGGTTGTTTGAGTTGCTCTGGCAAATGAAATACCGCCATAGGGCCTAATTTGCATCGTCGTAATATTATCTTTTTTCAACACGATTTTTTTAGCATGAGCGAGCGTTACCATTGGCACTTGATCACTAATGATGGCCTCAGCTGATTGATAAAATGCTTTTCGTTCAGGCTGAGTCGATACACTTTGGGCCTGTGTTAGTAAATGTTCAAAATCTTTGTTACACCATCGAGAGCGGTTGTTATTAGATGCCAACGCCGCACAACTTAATAATGGCGTAAAAAAGTTATCGGGATCGCTATTATCGGCATTCCAGCCAATGAGTACGGAATCATAATTTGAGCTAGCTAATTTTTGGGTGAATACGCTCCAATCATAGCTAACAATATTCAGTTTTACGCCAATACGAGCTAAATCAGCTTGAATTAACTCAGCTGTTTTTAGTGCACTTGGATTATAAATTCGTGCTACTGGCATGGCCCACACGTTAATGGATAAATTAGCGATGCCCGCTTGTTTCAATAATGTTTTGGCTTTTTCTGGGTTGTATTCATTGGGGGATAGATTTTTGCTGTAAGCCCAAGATGCAGGTGGTAAAACCCCGGTCGCCTCAACAGCGGTATCATTATACACCACGTCTAAAATATTATTTTTATCGATAGCATGTGAAAGCGCTCGTCGCACACGAACATCATCCAGAGGGGGCTTTTGAGTGTTAAATGCCCAAAATGCCACATTTAGTCCAGGTTTTGCGTCGATGATAATATCGTTATGTTGGTTGAGTATTGCTAGCTCACCAGCTTTTGGAAGCGCCGAAACACTGCAATCGCCAGTAATTAACTTTGCAATGCGTGCAGTACTTCTCGGGGTGATATCAAATACCAATTGATCAATTTCAACCGTTGGTCCCCAATAAACGGGATTCTTTTTATAGCGAATATATTCATTTTTAACATATTGGTTCAGTTGGAAAGGGCCTGTGCCTACGGCATAATAATCGATATCTTCAGGTTTACCTTGTGCTAACAGTTGATAACCATATTCTGCAGATAACACTACAGCAAAATCTGTGGCCAGATTAGATAAAAATGATGCATCTTTACGGGCTAAATGAAAGGTGACTTGATGATCATTTATTTTCTCGATAGAGTTAATTAATTCTGCAAAACCAATGCTTTGAAAAAATGGGTAACCAGTTCTACTGACTAAGTAATATGGGTGTAAAGGATTAATAATTCGATTAAATGAAAACAATACGTCATCGGCATTAAAATCTCTTGTGGGGCTAAAGTGACGAGTTTTATGAAAACTAACATGTTCGCGTAAGGTAAATTGGTAACTTAAACCGTCATCGGAAACCTGCCATGATGTCGCCAAACCAGGTGTAATACTGGCTTTTTCTTGGCTGTAATTGACTAGCCGACTATAAATTTGATGTGAGGTTGCATCAATAGTGGTCCCCGATGTGACCAGCTGAGGGTTAAAGCTTTCAGGGTTACCTTCGCTGCAATATACAAGGCCAGAGGGTAATTGCGCCTGTCCACATGCCGCCAACATAATGCTGGAGAGACATAAAGATATCAGCTGATACCAGTGTTTTACTATAACAGGCATGGTGTGATCATATTTTATCGACGTTGAGTGAGTATTTTAACAGTGTTCATTGCATTGGGGCAATGAGCATATCCAAGCTTCATTTAGCTCTTGTCGAGTAAATTATATTTTTTTAAAATGCCTCGAAGCTGATGGTAGCTTAAGCCTAATAAGTCAGCGGTTTTCTTTTGATTATATTGACCTTCAGCCAAAGCTCGTTGTAGTAATTCTATTTCGCTATTTTCAGTGTATTCTTTAAAATCAATTGGGAATTCTATGCTATTTAGTACCACAGAGGCTTCGGCTTTAACGTTTAATTCGGTCGACTCTGTCACCGATATTGAGGTAGGTTCAAGTTGAGTAGACTGACGCTCGCGGGTTTTAATTCTATTAACAGGGCGATAAGGCGATGCAAAAGGATCTAAAATAATATGATCAATTTCTTGGCCGTCAGTGCCTTCACGATAAACACTTCGTTCGACGACATTTTTTAATTCACGGATATTTCCAGGCCAGCTGTGCATCATTAATTGCTCTATTGCCAGTGGACTAAAACCTCCAAAATATTCCAGTGATAACTGTCTTGCCATGCTTACGGCAAAATGTTCAGCCAATGGCATAATGTCTTCGGTACGGTGCCTTAACGGAGGTAAAGTGATTACATCAAAGGCTAAGCGGTCGAGTAAATCGGCTCTGAACTCGCCATTTTCTGCCAAGGTTGGTAAGTCTTCATTGGCGGCACAAATAAGGCGAACGTCAGATTGCACAGTTTTACTGCCACCCACCCTCTCAAATTCACCATATTCAATAACGCGTAACAACTTTTCTTGGATTAACCCTGATGTGTTTGCGAGTTCATCTAAAAATAATGTGCCTTTATCTGCTCGTTCAAAACGGCCTTCATGTCGACCTTTAGCGCCCGTAAATGCACCAGACTCATGGCCAAAAAGTTCACTTTCAAGTAAGTTTTCACTCAGTGAAGAACAATTGAGTTTAATAAAACTTTGATCCCAACGAGGGGACAAGTAATGTAGTCGTTCTGCTATTAACTCTTTGCCTGTGCCACGTTCACCAATAATGAGCACCGGTTTGGATAATGGCGCCACTTTAGATACATGTTCTAATACTTCAAGTAATGCATTAGATTGGCCAATGAGATTATCTTGTTGGAATTGTTTGCTCACAGTTAGCTTACTCGCAAAATTGTTAGTGAATTAGACTAATAATTGGTGAAAATCATAATAAATGGCTTGAGTGCTAAAAGAAAGTAAAAGTTAAATATTTGTTTAAGTGTATGATGTTATTGTGTTTGTAAATGTTGGCACGTAATGTGTAATACCAACTACGACATCCACGTTAATTTTGAGGAACACATTATGGGAATTTTCTCTCGCTTCGCAGATATCGTTAATTCAAATATCAGCGCAATACTCGATAAAGCCGAAGACCCTGAAAAAATGGTCCGTCTTATCATTCAAGAAATGGAAGATACACTTGTTGAAGTCCGTTCAACCTCTGCTAAGGTTTTGGCGGAGAAAAAAGAATTACTTCGCCGAATTGCTCGTGTGCAAGAGCAAGTTCAAGACTGGCAGAGTAAAGCTGAGTTAGCCTTATCGAAAGATCGTGAAGACTTAGCTAAAGCAGCATTAAGTGAAAAACAAAAAACAGTAGCTTTGTTGCAAACTCTTGAAATGGAACTGCAAGTTGTTGAAGAACATGTTGCTCGCTTAAAAGATGAAATCGCTCAGCTTCAAGAAAAATTGAATGATGCTCGTGCTCGTCAAAAAACCATTATTATGCGTAAGCAAACGGCCACTTCACGTTTAGAAGTTAAAAAGCAGCTTGATTCAAGTAAAATTGATGATGCGATGGTCAAGTTTGAACAATATGAGCGTCGAGTTGAAGGCCTTGAAGCACAAGTCGAATCATATGATTTAGGTAAAAAGAACGTTTTAGCTGACGAGTTTGCCGCACTAGAAGCAGAAGATTCTGTGAATGATGAACTCGCAGCACTAAAAGCCAAAATGAGTGCGAAAGCACAACCTAAAACAAAAGCGTAAATTTATTCAGAGGTGAGTTATGGATATGGATCTTCTTATTGCACCAATTATCATTTTTATGGTTGTTGTGGCACCTATCTGGTTGGTTCTTCATTATCGCAGTAAGCGACAAGTGAGCCAGGGGCTCACCGAGGAAGAATTTAATCAGCTTAATGATTTAATTGCTAAAGCAGAAAAAATGAGCAGTCGCATCGAAACATTAGAAGCGATTTTAGACACTGAATCACCAGAGTGGAGAGCAAAACATGAACTCAGCTAATGGGCGTACTCTATACCGCAACCCCAAAAGTGGTAAAGTGGCTGGGGTGTGTTCAGGTATTGCTGATTATTTTAACTTTGAAACATGGCTGGTAAGAGTTATTGCTGTGTCGATATTGTTACTCGGTGGAACAGGCGTTGTGCTGGTTATTTATATCGCCCTATGGATGATATTAGACATTAAGCCACAAAATCTGGAGCACAGAGAACAGCACAAAGATATTGAAATAAAAAAGAAAGTTTGGCAAGCTGGCGAACCCGCAAAGCAAGCATTGTTTGATGTTAATCGTCAATTTAATGGATTAGAACTCCGCTTAAGACGACTTGAAGAACATGTCACGTCAGACAATTTTGACCTTAAACGTCAAATCAATAGTCTTTAATCCTGCTAATGGGCGGTTATCCGCCTTTGTTTTTGGGAGCCATCAGCCATCATGAGATTTTTAGATCGTTCCTTGTTTCACGTTTCACAAACCGCACAATCTCTGGTTCATCGCAGCACCGATCGACATGTTAGGTTAGCCGTAACTGGGTTGTCCGGAGCAGGGAAAACAGCATTTATTAGCGGGTTAGTTAACCAATTGTTACATGCTGGGAAAAGCGCTAAGCAGAATCCTTTACCCTTATGGCAAGTGGCGCGTGAAGGTCGGTTGATTGCGGTAAATCGTGCTATGCAACCGGATTTGGATATTGCCAGTTTCGATTATCAAGGCGCAATGAATGCGTTAACCTCGTCACCTCCCTTTTGGCCAGCTTCAACCCAAAACATTACTGAATTACGTTTAGCGATTAAGTTCCAGCCGCGACAAGGTTTGTTAGCTAAACTCACTGATACTGCAACCTTATATGTGGATATTGTCGATTATCCAGGTGAATGGTTACTTGATTTGCCTATGCTAAAACAAGACTTTACCCCTTGGTGTTTGTCGCAACAAGAAAATGTCACATGTTTGCGTCACTCACCGCTATTTAACACATTTTATCAGGCGGTAGAGCAGTTGGATTTAAGTCAATTAGCTGATGAACAGCAACTTAAGTTCATTGCTGATATGTATCAAAAATTGCTGGTTGATTTAGTTCGAAAACAAGGGTTTTATCACGCCCAGCCGGGTCGAATGTTGTTACCGGGGGAATATGAAAATACTCCGTTATTAACATTCTTCCCATTGCTAAATTTAAGTCCAATGCAGCATTCGGACCTAGCATCGAGTCCAAGTGACTCTATTTATCATGTTCTTAAGCGTCGTTATCAACAGTACGTTTCACAAGTCGTTAAACCTTTCTATAGAGACTACTTTTCTCGATTTGACCGCCAGCTCGTGCTTGTGGATTGTTTGAATGCGTTAAATCATGGTCAAGCCCAGTTTAATGATATGGGGCAAGCACTTAACAGTATTATGGAAAGCTTTCAATTCGGTCAGTCGAGTTTAATCAGGCGCCTTTTTTCACCACGAATAGATAAAGTACTATTTGCTGCTAGCCAAGTGGATAGAGTGACTCGTGATCAGCAGGGGCATGTACTCAGCTTATTAACAGCGATGCTGCAACAAAGTCAACATTATGCCAATTTCGAAGGTAGCGAAGTTGAAACCATGGCAATAAGCGCGATTAAGGCGACTCAGCATGGAATGGTTAATGTCGATGGTGGGCAGCAAGAGGTGGTAAAAGGTACTGGGCTTGATGGAAAAAAGGTGACGTTATATCCTGGTGATGTGCCCACATCATTACCCGGAGCAGAATTTTGGCAACAACAAGGATTTAGTTTTAGTGCTTTTTTACCGCCTAATTTAAGCCATGTTCATGATAATAATCCTCAATTTGAACACATTCGTCTTGACCATCTCTTAGAGTTCCTATTAGGCGACAAATTGTCTTAATAGCGTTAATTGAACCACGAGCATTAATTATGAATGAATCTACACGCAGTTCATCGATAAAGACGTCGCAACTATTTACCGAATCCGATCTTGTTGTTAATCAAGGTGAGCATTCGGCAAAAGAACCGATCAAACCAGCCAAATCGTTTGAAGACATTGATTTTATTTGCGAGCAATCCTTAACTGCATTACCAGTGGCAATGGAAGACAGTATAAAGCCTGTAAAGCCAAAGCGTTGGTCGGTATTAGCAAAATTGTCGATAATGGCTTTAGTGGCATTGGTTATCGTGCAAACCGTAATAGGGTTAATTGACTCTTTTCAACAAAGTCCGTGGTTATTTGGTTTTTATACCGCAGTGTTATTCATCGTGAGTTTATGGGCGTCAGTTCTTACTCTTAAAGAATGGCGCAAGTTAGTTAATCTTAGAAAAGTCAGTGATCATCAAGCTAAAGCCGAACGATTGTCGCAAAGCATGCAAATGGGTGAAGCTAAAACATTTTTAACGCCCATATTGGCTAAATACCCAAATAACGATGCTAAGCAAGCGTATTTACAAGCATGTAGTCAAGAACATAATGATGCTGAAATCGTGCTGTTATTTGAAGATATCATGTTGTCTGAACGTGATTTACTTGCCAAAAAACGTGTTAACCGTTTTGCCGCTGAGTCGGCATTGTTATTAGCCGCAAGTCCATTAGCCGCGCTGGATATGGCCATTATTTTGTGGCGTAATCAAAAAATGATTAATGAGGTCGCGGCTATTTATGCCATTGAATTAGGTTATTGGAGTCGAATAAAGCTTATTCGGAGCATTGTTGTTAATCTTATTTATGCGGGTAGTACCGAGGTGATTACCGATTTAGGCACTCAATTATTATCGGTAGAAATGACAGGTAAGCTGTCTGCCCGTATAGCACAGGGATTAGGTGGTGGTTTGTTAACGGCTCGTTTAGGTTATCAAGCGATGAGTTTATGTCGTCCGGTAGCGTTTAATAAAAATAATAAACCTAAGTTATCCCATGTTCATCAACATTTATTGGGGGAATTAAAGCAATTTACCTCATCTATGATGTCAAAAAATAAATCGCAACAAGCTCAACATGTTGAGAATAATGAATAGTGGCGTTCTTTTTTTGAACAATTTAACTTTGTTGACTACAGTTAGATTTCGATCCAGAAACCATATGTCGTTCTGAATCGTTTGAGCTTGGTAATGGAGCAGGATGCATACCAACAAACTTAAGGAAGCAAAGGAGATTTTTATGAAATCGTCATTAACAGTAACTGCATTATTTATGTGCTTGTGTTGTTTTTTAAGCAATTATGCTTTCGCTGCAGACACAGCAAAGTCAGAAACTACAAAAAAAGTGACAAAAGTCGTTGATAAAAAATCAACCAATATGCAAAAGGTCAACATCAATAATGCCAGTGTTGCAGAGTTACAAAAATTGAAAGGAATTGGCCAGGCGAAAGCAAAAGCGATTGTTGATTATCGTACCAAAAACGGCAAGTTTACAGATTTGCAACAATTAACGATGGTGAGCGGTATTGGTGATAAATTAGTGAACCAAAATCGTGGTCATATGAGTTTTTAAATCATCAATATTATTAAACTAAAACGGAAGCCAATGCTTCCGTTTTTACTATCAGTCCAATATGATAATTAGCCTAATGTTTGATACCAATGCAAATGATTTATCACTAATTAGCGATGGCTATTGAGCATTGAATGCTTGGCCGTTTGTGCCAATTGATTCATCACCCATTAAGAATAAATAGGTTGGCATTATTTCTTGTGGGGTTTTAAGTGTTTTAGGATCTTCACCTGGGTAAGCTTTTGCGCGCATTTCAGTGCGAGTGGCACCGGGATTGATACTATTGGTTCGTACTGAAGTGTTATCACACTCATCTGCTAATACTTGCATCATGCCTTCTGTTGCAAATTTAGAAAATGCATATGCTCCCCAATAAGCACGCCCTTTGCGGCCAACACTGCTTGAGGTAAAGATAATTGAAGCATGCTCGGCTTTGCGCATAATTGGCAATAATGATTTTGTCATAATAGCTTGAGCGGTCACATTCACTTTTAAAATGGCTTCAAGAGAAGCAAGATCAAGGTGTTCAAATGGGCCTAATGCACCCAATTGAGAGGCGTTATGCAATAACCCGTCTAAATGGCCAAATTGCTCAGCAATAGTTTCTGCCATATCAATATAGTTTTGTTCGGTTGCGCCACTCATATCTAAAGGCACAATCGCAGGGGTTGGATAACCAGCAGTCGTTATTTCATCGTATACATTTTCGAGTTTTTTAACTGTCTTACCAAGTAAAATTACGGTTGCACCGTGTTTGGCAAATTCGAGAGATGCTGCTCGACCGATACCGTCACCAGCACCTGTGATTAAGATTGTTTTGTTATTGAGTAAATCTTTTGCAGCTTGATATTCCAACATGATTGATTAATTCCTCTAAGCGCAATTGCCCGTCAAATCTAGTACCGGATAAAAAACAAACGACCGTTTGAAACAAATGATTGATAATTGTAAGCGAATAGGTCATTTGTATGTAACAAACTTGTAGCTAACTCTATAATTTTGCGTTAACTTGAGAATAGTTAAGGACTAACATAAGTCCTTATGGTCGCATGATTGGCCTATTGTGACCAATTCTTGGGGAAAACAAAATTATTAAAACAAGATTTGGGGAAAAAAGATGAAAAGACTCATTTTGGGTGTTGCAATTACATCTGCTCTTGGCTTGACGGCTTGTGGTGGTGACAGTTTTAACGAAGCAAAAGAGAAAGCTGAGCCGTTAGTGCCTTTGTCACACGTTCAGTTTGATCCTGCAGAGGGACAAGTGCCATTACCAAACGATTTACTCTTCAGTGGCACTACTGATGGCACATTAGCTATCCCTGACGAAGACAAAGGTGAATATACAAACCCTCAAATTGCATTAGGCGCATTGGACGGATGGTCAACTAGCTCACCAATTTCAATAACAATGGAGTTAGCAGACGATTTAGAGGGTAATGCATTAACACTTGATGCCGCGTCCGTATTCCAAGCTGGTGCTGTTCGTGTATTTGAAGCAACGGTTGGTGGAGCATTATCAAGTGATGCAGAATGTAAATCGGCGCCTTCTGTTTCAGCCTGTAAAGTAGGTGATGAACTTCAGTTTGGTGTTGATTTCGTCTCTAAAGCATCAGGAAGCACAGTTGCCATAGTACCGATTAAACCATTAAAAGCAGGCCAGTCTTATATCTACATTACGACTGATCTTATTCAAGATTCATTGGGTAGAAGTATTCAACCTTCATATACCTATGGTCTTCTAAAGTTAGATTTTGAAACACAGCAATTAGAAACTGATGACCAGAAAATGTTGCAGTATTTGGTCAATAGCTATGAAAATGGTTTGGCTGAAACACACGGTGTTGATCCTGAGTCAATCAGCTTTTCTGGATTGTTCACCACTCAGTCTATCGCAGATGTTTATGAAACGACCAAGTTGTTAATGGCCTCTAACCCTGCCTATATGCCTGAGTTTGTAACCGTTCCTCAAGATACAGGAAAAACCGTTGCACAAGTTTTAGGATTAACACCTGCTGCGGGTGCGGCCTATTATGTTGCCGATATAGCAAAACTCTATACCGCTAGCATTAAGTTACCTATTTACGGTGATTGTTCATCAGCAAGCTGTGATATTCCAACTGTTGATGGTGCACCAACGGCGCCTAATGGTCATTGGTTAGCTCAAGGTGATAGTCCTGTATCAGTCTTGCTTGCGTTGCAGGCTGGTACATTAAGCCAAGAAAACTTTTTTGCGCAAGCATCGGTTAACGGTGTTGACCCTCAAGCAGCATTAAGTAACGCTGCATTGCTTGCAGGTAAGCAATGGAAACTTGACGATGGTACTTCTGCAGATAAAACGAAACATTTAACCAAGTTTAATCCTATACCCGCTATTCAGAACTATGAAGTCGTTCCAGTTCAAATTACCTTACCAGATATTGATAAGCTTGCAGCATTTACCGTTTCGCAAGGCGGAACGTTTGTGCCGCCAACAAGTGGTTGGCCGACTACAATCGCGATGCATGGTTTAGGTGGCGGGAAAGAAATGGCATTAGCTTATGCGGGAACATACGCTGCAGCTGGTGTTGCCACTGTTGCTATCGACATGCCATTACATGGTGCCCGCTCATATGACTTAGATGATGACGGCAAGTATGAAATATCGGCTACAGCACCTGCGTTTGGACCCGTAGTGGGAATGCCAGAAGCATTTGAAAATGGTAATCCATTAGTGTTTGTTAATATCGCAAGCACATTAACTGTGCGTGATAACTTCCGTCAGGCAACGTTAGATAATTTAGCATTGCGCTTATTGTTAACTGGCTTAGCACAACAATTGCCGGCTAATGGTCAAGTATTTGATGTGTCTAAAATCAGCGTTCAGGGTCTTAGCTTAGGTGGCATTGTTGGTACAACATTCTCTACTTATGCGAGTACTGGATTAGTTAATCCTATGACAGGTGATGCTTTGCCTAACGCTTATGCTATCAATGCAGCGTCGTTAGTGGCGCCAGCGGGTGGTTTAGCTGGAGCATTTGCTGGTTCTGCTGCGTTTGGTCCGCAATTGTTTGCCAACGTGACAGCATCGAGTACGTTTGCCGCGCTAGTTGAAGAAGCCAATACGGCAGGTTATGAAGAAGGTAGTGCAGAATATTCAGCATTAGTTCAAGCGGTGTATGCTAAATTTATTCCTACATTTGCTTTTGCAGTACAAACCGCAATTGATTCTGCAGACCCTTTAAACCATGGCGCAATGCTAGCAACAACGGAACTTCCTGTTCACGTCATTGAAATTGTTGGCGATGCGACAAACTTACCAGACCAAACATTGCCAAACAGTGTTGAAAATTTCCCGTTATCGGGTACAGAGCCGTTAATCGCATCATTAGGTTTAGGCTGTGTTGATAGTACTACGCCTGGTTCTGGCGCGGTACGCTTCTCTAAAGGCCATCACAGTTCTATTGTGAGCCCTGGTGAAGTAGAAGGTGTAACAGATGGTATGGCTACTGCCGCAACCGTTGAAATGCAGTCTCAGGTAGCTGGTTTTGCAAAAACTGCAGGTTTAGGACAAGCAACGATTGTAGTGAGTAATAGCGATGTTATTCAAAGCTGTAACTAATGCTTACTAATTAATGTGTAATATCTTAAAAAACCCAGTAATAGCTGTAATGCCGTTCACTTAAGGTGAGCGGCACTTTTTCTTTTTGCTACCGGATACTTGTTTTTACTGACTTTTAAGCAGCGTGGATAACTCCTCTCTCGCTTGCCTTCTAACTTAAATTGTTTGGCATT